>JAKFCR010000062.1:0-2819 GCA_036676545.1 Aeromicrobium sp.
TCCATGCCGCCGTCCGCGACACCGCGGCTGAACGCGATGCCCGCGCTGGTGGTTGCGATGGCTGCAAAGCCGACCTGCTCCAACAACCGGGCCGATCCGCCGTCCCACGCGTTTGGGAGTATGAATCCGGCGCCGGGCTGGTGAAATGCGAGAAACGAGGCCACGCGGTCGGTGTTCGCGGGGGCAGTCATGCACGCCAGTCTTGCAGGGATGCCGTACCAATGGACTTGTTACTAGAACGTGTTCTAGTATTGGCCGTAGACGATCTCCCAAGGAGCTGCAATGACCCAGGCTGTACTCGATGGCGTACGAGACCTCCTTCCCACGCTGCGCGAGCGCGCTGACGAGACCGAGCGACTTCGCCAGGTCCCCGACGCTTCGGTCAAGGAGCTGGAAGAGACCGGCTTCTTCCGCATGCTGCAGCCCAGGCGCTTCGACGGCCTCGAGGCCGACCCGATCGACTTCTACACCGCCGTCGCGCTGATCGCGTCGGCCTGTGGCTCGACCGGTTGGATCTCCTCGGTCCTCGGCGTTCACCCGTGGCAGGTTGGCCTGTTCCACGATGACGCCCAGCAGGCTGTCTGGGGCAACGACACCAGCACACGCCTGAGCTCCTCGTATGCACCCACCGGCAAGGCGACCATCGCTGAAGGTGGCTACACGCTCGAGGGTCGCTGGAGCTTCTCATCTGGCTCGGCGCACGCCAGCTGGGTGCTGCTCGGTGGCCTCGTCTCCAACGAAGAGGGCCAGATCGTCGACTTCAAGACGTTCATGGTTCCTCGTGAGAAGTACGAGATCGTCGACGTCTGGAACGTCGTCGGCCTCGCCGGCACGGGCTCCAACGACATCGTCGTCGCTCCGACCTTCATCCCCAACGAGTTCACGCTCTCGATGGGTGACACCGGCCGCTGCTTCGGCCCCGGCCAGGAGCAGAACACCAGCGATCTCTACAAGCTGCCGTTCCACTCGCTGTTCACCACCACCATCACGGCTCCAATCGTCGGCATGGCACGCGGTGCGTACGAAGAGCACGTCGAGCAGCAGCAGGCTCGCGTACGCGCGGCGTACCTCGGCGAGAAGGCTTCGTCTGACCCGTTCGCGGCTGTGCGTATCGCTCGCGCCTCGAGCGAGATCGATGCCGCGTGGGAGCTCTGCATGGCCAACATCCGCCAGGAGCAGGCGCTCGTCGCCAAGGGTGAGAAGATCCCGATCCCTCTGCGCCTCAAGGTTCGCCGCGACCAGGTGCTCGGCACCCAGCGCGCGATCGACGCGATCGACGTCCTCTTCGAGTCGTCGGGTGGCCGTGCGCTTGCCAACGGCACCTACCTGCAGCGCGCCTGGCGCGATGCACACGCCGGTCGTGTCCACGCAGCCAACGACCCCGAGCGTGCACTGCAGATGTTCGGCATGTCGGAGTTCGGTCACAAGGTCGACCCAGGGATGTACTGATGGTCGCTTACGACCGCGAGTCAACCCGCCGATCTGCCAAGGCCGGCGACCTGACGCTCAACTACTACGAGGCCGGCGAGCCGACTTCGATCGGTGGTGGCCTTCCGCTGGTGATGCTGCACGGCGGCGGACCGGGTGCTTCGGCATGGTCCAACTTCGGCTCGGCCCTTCCGGGCTTCGCCCAGGACTTCCGTACGCTTCTCGTCGACCAGCCCGGCTTCGGCCAGAGTGACAAGCCTCCGGTGGTCGGCAACTACTTCCGCCACTCGGCCACGATCATCAAGGACTTCCTCGATGAGCTCGGCATCGAGCGCATCCATCTCCTCGGCAACAGCCTGGGCGGCGGAACGGCGGCACGATTCGCACTGATGTACCCCGAGCGTGTTGGTCGCCTCGTGCTGATGGGCCCCGGCGGTCTCAACCTCAGCCTTTTCCACGCCGACCCGACCGAGGGCGTCAAGCGTCTGATGGACTTTGGCGCCGCTCCAACCCGTGAGTCATTGCGTGCGTTCATCTCGACCATGGTCGTCGACCAGTCGCTGGTCACCGACGAGCTTGTCGAAGAACGCTTCGCCGACGCCACGGCTCCGGGTGCGCAGGAAGCCATGCAGTCGATGGGCATGTCGTTCTGGAACCCCGACAGCTTCGAAGACGGCCTGATCTGGCGCGACGCTCACCAGCTCAAGCGGCCCACGCTGCTGACCTGGGGTCGCGAAGACCGGGTCAACCCGCTCGACGGTGCGTTCGTCGCACTGAAGATGATCCCCAAGGCAACGCTGCACGTGTTCCCCAACTGCGGACACTGGGCGCAGATCGAGGCAGCGGACGAATTCCGCCAGGTCTGCACCGCGTACCTCTCCAACCATGTTGAACGGAGCCGATCATGACAGTGAGCGAGCGCCAGCGAGCGAACAATCAGCACATCATGACGACGTCTGCCTATCGTGGGTCTTCTGGGCAGGTGGCGTCATGATCGACATCAAGTCCATGGGCTATGCCCGGGTCGCCTCCACCAACCTCGATGACTGGAAGCAGTTCGCCGGCAAGGTGCTCGGCCTCGCTGAGGGCCGCGGTCCCAACCCGGACAACCTCTACTACCGCATCGACGAGGTCTCGGCCCGTCTCGTCGTGTTCCCGTCCGACGTGGACCAGCTCGACTGTGTCGGCTGGGAGCTCGCCGACCACGACGCGCTCCAGGCTGCTCGCGAGCACCTCACCAAGGCTGGCGTCCAGACCACCGAAGGCACTCCCGAGGAGCTGGCCGAGCGCCGGGTCCAGGAGCTCGTACGGTTCAGCGATCCGTTCGGCAACGTCTTCGAGCTGTTCCACGGCATCACGTACGAATCGCGCCCCGTCGTGACCCCGTACGC
>JAKFCR010000063.1:0-2374 GCA_036676545.1 Aeromicrobium sp.
CTCGTAATGAAAAGGTCATCGGTTCGATTCCGATAAGCGGCTCCACTACAAACTGTCGGCGTACTCAGCAACCATCGAGGGATGAAGTACGTCGTGCTGTTCCGCGGCATCAATGTCGGCGGACGCAACAAGATCCCAATGGCGGAGCTCCGGGAGCACCTGTCAGCTGACTTCGACAATGTGCGCACCTATATCCAGTCGGGCAACGTGCTGCTGGAGAGCAAGCTGTCTGCGACCAAGGTGGCCGAGCACATCGATGCCAACCTGAGGTCTGCATTCACGATCGACTCCGATCTCGTACGCGTCCTCGTGCTCGATACCAAGAGCTACGGCGAGGTCATCGCCGATGCTCCCAAGGGCTTCGGCAGCGATCCCGACACCTATCGCTACGACGTGTTCTTCTACATGGGTGTCACTGCTGCCGAGGTCAAGCCGCACATCGTCGCTCACCCCGAGGTAGACACGGTGGTCGTCGGCAAGCGGGCCACCTATCACCGTCGGATTGCGGCCCGGGCGTCGAGCAGCAGGGTCAACAAGATCGTCAGCTCGCCCGTCTACCCGGGCATCACGATTCGCAACTGGAACACCACCACCAAACTGGCCGCACTCCTAGCCGAATAGGTGCTTCGTGCCCAAGGTCGTCGGTCAGTCGCGCGGCCAGGGCCCGCTCTGCGTCTCCGCGCGCCGGTGACTCCATACGACCGAGATCGCGAGTCCCGCAACGACGGAGCCGAGCCACCCGAGACTCAGGTCCAACACCGTGTCGGCGTAGGCCGTTGGGAGCTCACTGGATCTGGTTATGAAGGAGACGTACTCGAACACTTCCCAACCGAGTGCCATCGTCATTCCGGATGCGACGGCGCATTCCATGGTTGCTACGACGGTCGTCGCGCGAGGTGACAGGATGAGCACCACCGCCGCGCTGAGCAGGGCCGTGTTCATGAAGTGCATCCAGTCGTCGAACCACACGATCGAGTCATAGAGGTTGAGCCGGTTGCCGAGGATGTCAGTGAAGCAGGTGGCCGTGACCATGAGGTCGACGAGCCAGGGGTAGGTCGAGTGTCGGCGCCAGAGCAGCCATCCGATCGGCACCACGAACGCGAACAGAGGGTACGTGATTGCCCGAGCGAGTGGGGCCTTGCCATCCAGATGTCCCCAGGACGGGTCGGCAACCGAGTGGAGCAGGAAGACAACCAGCAGGAGCTTCGCAGCGAGGTCCGTGGCCGCGAGCATGACCCGAAGGTGTTGCCGATGTGCGTGTCGCCCTGCATCGCCGCGCGGGTCGACAGACACCTCCGTCACGTGATGGTTCGACGTCAGGTGACTCATGGCAGACCGCTCTGGCGCTCGCTGCACATCGGTCACATCGTTTGCGGTCGCCATATCTCGATGCTCCGCCTGGTTCGATCGCGCGGAGCAGGGGACAAAGACCCCACCTGGCCGGGACGTTTGGGCGCTGCCTCGTGCACTGGCTGGACTGATCAGTTTTCGAGAAGCAGCCGAGGGTACTGCGCACATAACGTCGTAGTCATGACAAACATCAACCACATCACCCTCGAAGTAACTGACACCACGGCCGCCAAGGCCTTCTACGCCGCCGCCTTCGACGTCGACAAGCAGATCGAGCTTCGACAGGCATCGGACGAGCCCAGCGACGGGTTCCGCGGCTACACGCTGTCGCTCGTCGTCGCCCAGCCGTCGACCGTCGACAGCCTCTTCTCCTCAGCCCTCGAAGCCGGCGCCACCGAGATCAAGCCGGTGACCAAGAGCTTCTGGGGATACGGCGGATCGCTCCGGGCACCCGACGGCACGATCTGGAAGATCGCCTCCTCGTCCAAGAAGGAGACGGGACCAGCAACCCGGCAGATCGACGACGTCGTACTCCTGCTCGGTGTTGACGACGTGAAGGCGACCAAGCAGTTCTATGCCGATCAAGGTCTGACGGTCGGCAGGAGCATCGGCAGCAAGTACGTCGAGTTCGAAACCACGAACGTCAAGCTCGCGCTCTACGGCCGCAAGGCGCTCGCCAAGGACGCCGGGGTATCGGTCGACGGCACGGGTTCGCACCGTATCGCGATCAGCAGCGATGCCGGCAGGTTCACGGACCTCGACGGCTTCAGCTGGGAATGAGTCAGCGGTAGGCGAAAGGGACGTTCGGCCCGGTACGACCGGCAATACGAGGACGTACACTCCAGCAATGGTGGGCAAGCACGATCTCGCGATGCCGCCGGGTGCAGACCCGGCGTCGCTTTCGAGATATCTGAACGAGGCACACGACGAGTTCGTGAGCTCGGGCCAGGCCGACCCCGCCTTGCGCCAGCTGGTGCTGGACTCGTGGCAGCGGAGCGTCGACGGCGGACTCGACCCGGAGCAG
>JAKFCR010000064.1:0-9093 GCA_036676545.1 Aeromicrobium sp.
CTTGCCGAAGAGACGCTCGGTCTCACGCTGCCGATCCGCCTCCGAGCGTGGGACGGCAGCGAGGCCGGGGCACCTGGCGCGCCCGTTGTCGTGATCCGCAACAAGCGAGCGCTCCGTCACGTCATCTGGAAGCCGGGCGAGCTCGGAGTAGCCCGTGCGTACGTCCAGGGCGACCTCGACACCGAGGGCGACCTCGGTGAAGGGCTCAGGGCGATGTGGGCGGCCGTACGTGACGCACGCGCCGCCGATGGGACAGCTGGCCGACCCAAGATCGGGCTCAAGCAGGTGGCGAAAGCCGCGGCGCTCGCCGTACGCCTGGGAGCGATCGGTCGCCGACCTCCCGCTCCGGATGCCGAGTCCAACCTGACCGGCGAGCTGCACAGCAAGGAACGGGACCGAGCCGCGATCTCACACCATTACGACCTGTCGAACGACTTCTACGAGCTGATCCTCGACCCGAACATGGCCTACTCCTGCGGCTTTCACATCACTCCGGAGATGTCACTGGAGGAAGCGCAGACCTCCAAGCTCCACCTGATCTGCCGCAAGCTCGGCCTCGAACCCGGCATGCGGATGGTCGACATCGGCTCGGGCTGGGGTTCACTCACGCTCTTCGCCGCCGAGCACTACGGCGTCCACGTCACGGGAGTCACCCTGTCATCGGAGCAGCGCGACTACGTCATGAAGAAGGCCGCCGAGCGCGGGCTCGAGGACCGGGTTGAGGTCAGCCTGCGCCACTTCCGCGACCTGAGGGAGTCGGGAGTCAACGACAACGGCATCGACGCGATCGCGTCGATCGAGATGGGCGAGCACGTCGGCGACAAGGAGTACGTCGTGTTCACCGAGTCGATCCACCGCTACCTGCGTCCGGGTGGTCGCGTCCTGATCCAGCAGATGTCGCGCAGCAACGATGCGGTTGGCGACCGGCCAGGCGGCGGGCCGTTCATCGAGACGTACATCGCCCCCGACATGCACATGAAGCCGCTCGCCAAGACGATCGGGCTGATCGCCGACGCCGGACTCGAGATTCGGGACGTGCAGGCCATGCGTGAGCACTACCCGCAGACGGTCGCGGGCTGGGCCGAGAACCTCGAGAACAACTGGTCGACAGCGGTCGCGCTGATCGGCGAGGAGAACGCGCGCGTGTGGCGACTCTATCTGGCTGGCGGTGCGTTGGCCTTCGAGGAGAACCGGATGGGCGTCGACCAGATCCTCGCGGTCAAGCCGAGCACCAACGGCGAGGCCGGCATGCCGACCTCGCCCCTGGCGTGGTTCAACTGACAATCAAAGTCGCTACTTGCCAGTCGCGATGATCTTCTCGATGTTCCGTTCGGCGAGCGCGGTGATGGTGACGAACGGGTTGACGCTGGCATTGCCGGGGATCAGCGCGCCATCGATGACATACAGGCCTTCGTAGCCGACGAGACGACCGTAGTTGTCGGTGGCCTTGTTGAGCACCGCACCGCCAAGCGGATGGTAGGTGAGCCCGTCGTGCCACTGCTTGTTGTCGCCGAACAGATCCGTGCGGTAGATCGTCCACTCCTTGGCATTGATCTTGTCGAAGATCGTCTTGGCCATGTTGATGGAGTCCTGCTTCCACGCCTTCTGCCAGCTCAGATCAACCTTGCCGGTGCCTGCATTCCAGGAGAACTCGGCGCGCTTCTGCGTGTTCGTGATCGTCAGGTAGAAGGACGCGTAGGTCTCGATGCCGGTCGGCAGCGGAGCGACCTCGGCGAATGCGCCACCCGCAGACCAGTTGTCGATGCCGCCGCACGGGATGGTCGACTGGTTCTTGCCTGTCGCGTCCCACATGTGGTTGGCACGGCCACACATGACGTTGCCGTTGTCACCCCAGCCCTTGCCCACCTCGCTGTTGAGATTGGGTAGGGCGCCGGTGGCCTTGAGCTTGACGAGCAACTTGCTGGTGCCGACACTGCCCGCGGCGAGGAAGACCTTGTCCGCGATGACTGTCTTGGTGGAAAGGGTCTCGCCGCTCGTGTTGAGCTGCTCGATGATGACGGAGTAGCCGCCACCGACTGCCGGCGTGATGGTCGAGACCCGGTGCAGCGGCGTGATGTTCACCCGACCGGTCGCCTTGGCCTGCGCAAGGTAGGTCTGCTGCAGCGACTTCTTGCCGGCGTTGTTGCCGTAGAGGATCTCGGCAGCGAGCGCTGACTTCTGCACTGTGCCGGCGGCCTCCCTCTCCATGTAGTCCCAGTCGTAGACAGTCGGCACGAACACAAACGGGAAGCTGGACCGCTGTGCGTGCTTGCGACCGACGCGTGAGAACTGGTACCACTCGGTGCTCTCGAACCACGCCGCGCGAATGGAGCTGACCCCGAGACCGGCGTTGGCACGTGGGTAGTACGTGTTGTACATCTCGTCAGCGTTGACCGAGGGGAGGACTCCGGCGAAGTTCTCTCGTTTGGGAGTGACGGCCATGCCTCCGTTGACGAGCGATCCGCCACCCACGCCTCGACCCTGGTAGACCGTGATGCCGGCAAAGTCTTCGGCATCGAGCACGCCGGTGTGCCGAGGGATGTCCCTGTCGATCGGGAAGCCCAGGAAGCCGCTGACTGGTTGCTTGGTCTTGGTGCGCAGCCAGTACGACCGATAGTCCGGGTTCGTGGTGGAGCAGAAGATCTTGCCGTCCGAGCCGGGGGTGTCCCAGGACATACCCATCTCGACCATCTCGACATTGATGCCGGCCTGGGCAAGACGGAGAGCCGCCACGGAGCCGCCATATCCCGTACCGACCACGAGGACGGGCACATGCGCACCGCTCAGGATTGGACCAGCGATGGCCGCCGTCTGGACTTTGGCTGCACCCGCGAGTCCCGGTCGGGATGCGACCCCCAACGCCACGATCGAGCTGGCTCCGGCGATCAACCTGCGGCGCGAGACTCCCATGGAATCGGATCCGCTCGTGTTTGTGTCAGTCATTTTGTTGTGGCCCCCAATAGACGAATGAGAACACGTTCTATGTGTGAGCCACGTCACGTCAAGGGATACGAACCGGTAACTTGCCTCGGCTTCACTCGGTGAGCGGGTCGTCTCCCTCGCCGATATCGTGACCGCATGACCCCCAACGACCTCTCCCAGAGCGTCACAAGTCTCGCCGCCGGCCTGGGCGTGGTCGTCGCGTTCATGGGGATCGGGCTGGCCATCGCACAGCGCAAGAAGAAGCTGACCGTCGTCGACACGATGTGGGGAATCGGCTTCGTTCTGGTGGCTGCGGAGACCGCTTTAGTGGCCTCAGGTGGGGACGGCGACCCGTACATCCGGTGGATTCTGCTGGCAATGACCGCCGTGTGGGGCCTCCGCCTTTCGTGGCACCTGCACCGCCGCAACGCCAAGGCGCCCGAAGATCCTCGCTACGCCGAGCTGGCCGAAAAGGACGGGCGACCGTTCGCGCAGGTCGCCCTGATGCGGGTGTTCGTGCCCCAGGGCATCGCGATGTGGCTCGTGGCGACCCCGATCATGGTCGGTGCGAACAACGAGGACGCCGTGTGGTGGGCCGTTGCTCTCGGACTCGCCGTCTTCACCCTCGGCAACATCTTTGAAGGGGTCGGCGACGCGCAGCTCGCCGCATTCAAGAGCGATCCCGCCAACAAGGGCAAAATCATGGACCAGGGGTTGTGGCGCTACACCCGCCACCCCAACTACTTCGGCGACGCATGCGTCTGGACCGGCATCTGGATCGTCGCGGCCAGCTCATGGGCAGGGCTTGCCACGATCATCAGCCCCATTGCCATGACGATCTTCCTCACGAAGGTCACCGGCGCAGCCCTCAACGAAAAGGGCATGAAGAAGAGCAAACCGGGTTATGAAGCCTACGTCTCCAGAACGAGCGGATTTATACCTCTTCCACCCAAGAAGATTTCAAAGTAACCACTGGCCGAGCGCAGCGAGGCATGGCGCCCGGGCGAAGCCCGGCAGGGGCGAGGAACGAGCTACTGGTGCTGCGAGGAACGAGCAGCGCGCCGTATGTCCCGTGGAAGCCGAAGGCCTAGCTCGACACGAAACTCAGCTTGATACAAAAATATGCGAAGCCGACTCTTCGTCGATCTCAGCAGTCTCACCCTGGCGCGCGACGATCACGCCGTCGTGACCTTGCGAGACGAGGACATCGTTGCCCGGCAGCGCGCCAACACGACGCAGCACTGACATGACTTCCGTGTCCTTCTGCAGCTCTTCGACGATCCGTCGGATCACCAGGCGTACGGGCTCGGTGGAGCCGACGATCGCCTTGGTCATGGGAACTACGCCATCAAGGAATTCGGTGTCCTCGCCGGTCTCGCCGAGCTCGGCCAGTCCGGGGATCGGGTTGCCGTACGGCGACTCGTGTGGGTGATCGAGCAGCTCGACCAGGCGGCGCTCGACCTGCTCGGACATGACGTGCTCCCAGCGGCAGGCTTCTTCGTGCACGAACTCGATCTCGAGACCGATGATGTCGGTGAGCAGCCGCTCAGCGAGGCGGTGCTTGCGCATCACCCGGGTTGCGAGCTGGCGTCCCTTGGGGGACAGCTCGAGATGGCGGTCACCCTCGACCGTGAGCAGCCCGTCACGCTCCATACGGGCGACGGTCTGGCTGACAGTCGGCCCGCTCTGATGGAGACGCTCGGCGATGCGCGCGCGAAGGGGGATGATGCCCTCCTCCTCGAGCTCATACACGGTGCGGAGGTACATCTCTGTGGTGTCGATGAGGTCGCTCACGCGTGTCATTGTTCCACGTCGTGCGTGACACGCACGCAGCCATGAGGATGGGAACGTGCCGACTTCCGTGATGTGGTTCCGCAGCGACCTCCGTCTGCAGGACAATCCGGCGCTCACCACGGCCATCACCGCCGGCCAGAAGGACGGGGTCGTCCCACTTTTCGTCGTTGATGACACGCTCTGGTCCGGAAACGCTCGTTCGGCCTACCTCTCTAGGCTGTTGGACGACCTCTCCCACCGCATCGGCGGCCTGCACATTGTGAAAGGCGACCCTCGTACCGAGGTCATCCGCGTCGCGCGGGAGGTCGGGGCCGAAAGCGTGCATGTCGCGGCGGCGTTCACCCCGTACGGTGCTCATCGCGATGCCGCTGTCGAGCGGTCGTTGACGACGCATGGCATCCGGTTGGAGCGGACGGGTTCGCCTTACGCCGTCGCACCCGGACGCGTGACAAAGGACGACGGGAGCGGCTATCGCGTGTTCACGCCATTCTTCCGTGCGTGGCAGGAGCACGGGTGGCGCTCACCAGCACCAGCTGTCGAGGACGTCCATTGGATCTATCCGGACGGTGGCGCGAGCATCCCGAAGGTCTCGGTGCCGGACGGGATGCGCCTGCCCCCGTACGGCGAAGATGCGGCACACACCCGCTGGCGACGGTTCCTGGACGAGGACGTCGACGGCTACGACGACACCCGCGACCTGCCAGGCCCGGACCGCACCTCCCGCATGTCCGTGCACCTGAAGTGGGGCACGATCCACCCACGAACGATGCTCGCCGACCTCGCGCCACTGCGGTCAAAGGGCGCCCAAGCATACGTACGGGAGCTGGCCTTCCGCGAGTTCTATGCCGACGTGCTGCACCATCGGCCGGACTCGGCATTCGGCTACTACAACCGGGCACTCGAGCAGATGGAGTACGACGAACCCGGCGAGACCTTCGATGCCTGGAACCAGGGGCTCACCGGTATCCCCATCGTCGATGCCGGCATGCGCCAGCTGCTCGCGGAAGGCTGGATGCACAACAGGGTCCGCATGATCGTCGCCAGCTTCCTGGTCAAGGACCTGCATATCGAGTGGCAGCACGGGGCTCGCCACTTCATGGACCATCTCGTCGACGGCGACCTCGCATCCAACCAACACGGCTGGCAGTGGATCGCAGGATCGGGCACGGACGCGTCGCCGTACTTCCGCATCTTCAACCCCACTACGCAGGGCAAGAAGTTCGATCCAGACGGTGAGTACGTGCGCCGCTGGGTTCCGGAGCTCGCTGACGTACCCATCAAGCAGGTGCACACACCATGGGAGCTCGATGCCCCACCGGCCGGATATCCCGCGCCGATCGTCGACCACGCAGAGGAACGCATCGAGTCACTCCGCCGCTATGACGCCGTCCGCTGAGTAGGTTGGGCGCATGGTCACGATCTCGACCCAGTTCAACGGACCCGACCGCACGGGCAACGGCGGCTATGTCGCCGGGCTGATTGCGCACGAGCTGGGGGGAGACGGCCCCACGACGTCCAAGCTACGCATCCCACCTCCGCTGGCGACACCCCTTTCTTGGGAGACCAGCGACCACGAGACTCGGCTACTCACGGCGGGCGGAGCAGTGGTCGGCGAGGCGATCAGCGGGTCGTTCCGACGCGATCCCCCGCCTTGCCCGACACTCAAGCAGGCCAAGGCGGGGTTCGCGGCATACCCGGGCTTCCACCATCATCCGTTCGACAGGTGCTTCACGTGCGGCACCCAGCGCGACGAGGGCGACGGCTTGCGACTGTTCACCGGCCCGTATGCCGACGGCAAGACCTCGGCACCATGGACACCACATCCGGCCTTCGGTCGAGACGGCGGCGCGATCGACGTACCCGTGATGTGGGCTGCCCTCGACTGCCCCGGTGCCTGGGCGGCCGACTGCGCGAACAACACAATGGTCCTCGGCCTGATGACCGCCGAGATCACGCGCCTACCGGTCGCTGGCGAGCCCTGCATCTCGGTAGGCAGCCTGCACGAACGCGACGGCCGCAAGTTCTTCACCGACACAGCGCTCTACACAGCTGAGGGTGAGCTGCTGGGCAACGCCGAGCAGGTGTGGATCCTGATCGACCGCGCGAACTTCTCGTAACTCAGTAGCCGTGCACGTCGCCGACCAGCGGCGCAAAGGTCGACCGGTACGGACGCGCACCCGTCGAAAGCTCGAGGGACGCAACGTCCGGAGCGGCAGCCACCGGACGTACGCCCACGACGGTGCGAATGATCAGCACCGGGAACACAGCCAGTGCAAGGAGCACCAGCAACAACCAGGAGGCGCGACCGAAAGTATCGGTCGTCACCGAGGTGACCGTCGCAATGACCGAGCCACCGCCGACGTACGCGGCCGCCCAGGTCGCCGAGCCGGCCAGCGAGGCGGGCGCGAATCGGCGGTACTCGAGTCCTGCTGCGCCGGCGGCGGCCGGCGTCAGAGTGCGGACAATCGGCACGAGGCGAGTGAGGAACACCGCGGATGCGCCGCGACGCCGCAGCATCGAGGTCGCGCGATCGAAGTGGCGAACGCCGAGCCGACGTACGGGCTTGGTGTCGCGGAGCCTGTCGCCATAGCGCCGGCCGAGGAGGTAGCCGACGTGGTCGCCCATGCTCGCGCCGATCATCACCGCCACGCCCAGCAGAAGCATGTCCGTGGTCGAGCGCATCGAGGCCGCGAGCACGACAACTGCCGTCTCACCTGGAAGCACCATGCCAAGACCAAGACCCGACTCGGCAAAGGCCAAGCAAAATCCCAAGGCGAGCGTTAATACGACTGCGGACATACCTCCACGATCGAGAACTCATGCATCCGGCCGCCAACGCGAACACGACCGGCAGGTGAACACGACCTGACGACTAGTCTTATGCCGTGACTACCGTCCTGACCTACGGAACGTTCGACCTGTTCCACATCGGCCACCTCAACATGATCCAACGGCTCGCCGAGCTGGGAGACCGGCTGATCATCGCGGTGTCCACCGATGAGTTCAACGCTGGCAAGGGCAAGACGTCCGTGGTCTCGTATGAGGACCGCGCCAAGATCGTAGGAAGCATCAAGGGCGTCGACCTGGTCATCCCCGAGACGTCGTGGGATCAGAAGGCGACCGACATCAAGGAGCACGGCGTCGACGTGTTCGCGATCGGCGACGACTGGGCTGGGAAGTTCGACGAGCTCAAGGAGTTGTGCGAAGTCGTCTACCTGTCACGCACCGACGGCATCTCCAGCACCGAGATCAAGCAGATGCTCCGAGTTCTGGATCCGACCCACATCACCGAGATGCAGGAAGCGCTGTCCGTCATGAGTCGCCTGCTGGAGCACTACCGCGACCTGACCTAGGGGGCGAGTCGCGTGCGGGTCCAACCGGTGCCCGCTCGTCGGTAGAGCAGGCGATCGTGCAAGCGGTCCAGCCGGCCCTGCCAAAACTCCATCGACTCGAGCTCAATCCGATAGCCACCCCAATGGTCTGGTCGAGGCACGTCGCCTGAGCCGTACGACTGGTCCGCCTCTGCATACAGAGCCTCCAGCTCTGCTCGATCGTCGAGCGGGGACGACTGTGGGGAGGCGACGGCACCCAGCTGGGAGCCACGGGGCCGGGTTTGGAAGTACGTATCCGAGTCCGCCGCCGCAATGCGCGACACCGAACCCTCAACCCGCACCTGTCGTTGCAGCGGGTGCCACAACATCGCGGCTGCTGCACGCGGGTTGGCCTCGAGCTCACGGCCCTTGCGAGACTCGTAGTTCGTGAAGAACGTCAGCCCTGATTCGTCCACGCCCTTGAGCAGCACGATGCGTACGGACGGTTGGCCATCGGAGGTTGCGCTGGCCAGAGCCATCGCGTTGGGCTCATGGATCTGGGCAACCAAGGCATCGTCGAGCCAGCGACCAAACAGAGCTAGCGGATCATCGCCAGCCGTGGTCTCGTCGAGTCCTTGACGGGCATACGACTCCCGCATTCGAGCCAAATCAGGGGACTCCATGTCTCCACCGTAGTAGCGCAGGGCAGAATGCAGAGCATGACTGAAGTGCACCATGGCCTAGAAGGCGTAGTCGCGTTCGAGAGCGAGATCGCCGAGCCCGACAAGGAAGGGTCAGCGCTGCGCTATCGCGGCGTCGACATCGACGACCTGGTCGGCCGCGTACCGTTCGAGAAGATCTGGGGCCTGCTGGTCGATGGGTCGTACGAGCCGGGCTTGCCGCCCGCCGAGCCGTTCCCCATCCCGGTCCACTCCGGCGACATCCGCGCAGACGTACAAAGCGCGATCGCGCTGACGGCTCCCGCCTGGGGCCTCAAGCAGCTCTATGACATCGACGACGTCCAGGCACGTGAGGACCTTGCCCGCACCGCGGTCATGGTCCTTTC
>JAKFCR010000065.1:0-3546 GCA_036676545.1 Aeromicrobium sp.
ATCACGCCGCGAGAAGGGCATGACGATCTAGCGTGAAATTTCACCGGTGAGTCAAGTGTACGGGTTGGGTGTGGCCCCCGTCGAACCGAGCCAGCGCCCCAATGGTGGCAGGATGACGACCATGGGCTTTCGCGCAATCTCGTCATTGCCCAAGGCCCACCTTCACCTCCACTTCACTGGCTCGATGCGACACTCCACACTGCTGGAGCTGGCCGAGCGCGATGGCATACGACTGCCGACATCGCTGACCGAGGAATGGCCGCCGAAGCTCGTCGCGACGGACGAGAAGGGGTGGTTCCGCTTCCAGCGGCTCTACGACCTCGCCCGTTCCGTGCTCCGCACGGAGGAAGACGTACGGCGCCTTGTCCTCGAGGCTGCGCTCGATGACGCAGCCGACGGGTCGGTCTGGACCGAGATCCAGGTCGATCCCTCTGGCTACGGCGCGCGGTTCGGCGGCGTCACGGCGTTCACCGACCTGGTGATCGACGCGGTCCGCGATGCCACTCAGCAGTCGGGCATCGGCATGGGCGTGGTCGTGGCCGCCAATCGCACCCGCCACCCGCTCGACGCGCGAACGTTGGCGCGACTGTCGGCGCAGTACGCAGGTCGGGGAGTCCTGGGCTTCGGGCTGTCGAACGACGAGCGGCGTGGCAACACGACAGAGTTCGCCCGTGCCTTCGCGATTGCCGAGCGGGCTGGACTGGCCCTGCTCCCCCACGCTGGTGAGCTGCTCGGTCCCAGGCACGTCATCGAGTGCCTGGATCACCTGCACCCCAACCGCATCGGTCATGGCGTGCGATCGGCCGAGGACGACGCACTGCTCGATCGACTGGCTAACGCGGGAGTTGCCCTTGAGGTGTGCCCCACCTCGAATGTGTCGCTTGGCGTCTTCAGCACGCTCGAGGAAGTGCCCGTACGGAAGCTCGTCGCGTCAGGGATCAATGTGGCTCTCGGCGCCGACGATCCCTTGCTGTTCGGGTCGAGCCTCGCGGGTCAGTACGCCGTGCTGCGAGCTGCTCAGGGGTTCGACGATGCCGAGCTCGCCGAGCTGGCACGGATGTCGATCCGCAGCTCGTACGCACCGCCGGAGATCACCGCACCCGCCCTTGCCGCCATCGACATCTGGCTCGCCTCGGAGGCAGCATGACCATCGACCCGTGGGGTCGCCCGATTCCCCTCCCCCAGCACCCCATGGCGAAACGCTCGATGATCCTCGGACTCATCGGACTGTGTGGGTTCTTTGTGCTGATCGTTCCCGTGCTTCTCAGCCCTTTCGCTTGGTACTACGGCGCAGTGGCTCGTCGCGACATGGATCGCGCGCCAACCCAATGGTCGAATCGCAGCGAGGCGACGACCGGACTGGTGTGCGGCATCATCGGCACGGCTCTGCTCGCTCTGGCCGTCATGATTGGTTTCCTGGTGGTCGCCTCTCTCGCTCTGTTGCTGACGTTCGAAGGCGGCTACAGCAATTGAGCACGTGAGTGTGGGATTGTTTGCGCCATGACTGACGAGCCGCAGGAGACGCCGCCGCCCGACCCGGGTCAGGTTCCGCCTCCGTCATCGGGCGCATACCCGCCGCCCCCGCAGTACGGTCAATACCCGCCGCCGCAGTACGGTCAGTACCCACCGCCCGGCCAGTACCCGCCGCCCGGCCAGTACCCGCCGCCCGGCCAGTACGGCTACCAGCCCGTGTACGCGCCCCCCAAGCACCCGCAAGCCACGCTCGCGATGGTGCTCGGCATCATCGGCCTGACCAGCGTCATGTGTTACGTCACTGCGCTCGTCGCACCATTCGCATGGTGGATCGGCGCCAAGGCCGTCAAGGAGATCGACGCCGATCCCTCGCGACCCGGCGGTCGAGGTGAGGCCATGGCCGGCAAGATCATGGGCATCATCGGCACAGTTCTGCTGATCATCGGCCTGCTACTGGTAGCGGGCTTCATCACCCTCCTCGCGACATCGTCAGAGTTTCGCGATGGGTTCGACGAGGGCTATGAGAACTACAGCATCCTTGGCGCTTTCTGATGGGATCGTGACGACATGACTGAGAACCCTCCCCCACCACCCGGCGGATATCAACCTCCTCCCGGCGGCTACTACCCGCCGCCGAAGCACCCTCAGGCGACGACCGTCCTGGTGCTCGGCATCCTCGGGCTCGTGCTGTGCCAGGTCCTCGGACCGTTCGCCTGGTCGATGGGCAACAAGGCACAGAAGGAGATACAGGCGAGCCCCGGGGCATACAGCGGTGAAGGCGAGATCAACGCCGGACGCATCCTCGGCATCATCAGCACGGCGCTCCTGGCGCTCACCGTGTTGTTCTTCGCGGTCATGCTCGTCATCGGGGTCGGCATTTTTGCGACCGCCAGCACGACCGGCTAGAGCGTGCAGCCGATCAGCACCGGCTCGTTGACCAGCGTGATGCCGTACGCCTGACGCACGCCGTCGCGCACTTCACGAGCCAGGGCGAGGAGCTCTGCCGTCGTCGCGCCGCCGCGGTTGGTCAGCGCCAGTGCGTGCTTGGTCGACAGCGTCGCGCGACCTGAGCCGTAGCCCTTGCCGTAGCCGGCGTGATCGATGAGCCATGCCGCGCTCGTCTTGACCCTCCCGTCCGCCTGGGCGAATCGGGGCGCATCCTCCGGCAACGCCTCGGCCTCGGCAGCGGTCAGGATCGGGTTGGTGAAGAACGAGCCCGCGCTCCACGTGTCGTGGTCGGCGGCATCGAGCACCATGCCCTTCCCGCGTCGGAGTCCGAGCACGGCATCGCGGACGTCGGCCGACGGTGCGCGGTCGCCGACCTCGACACCGAGGGTGCGAGCCAGCTCGGCGTACGCGATGGGCTCACTGAGATCGCCGAGCGCCAGCTGGAACGCGACCGAGAGCACGACATACCGATGCGGTTCGACCTTGAAGCGACTCGAGCGATAGGTGAACCCGCAGTCGATCGCGTGGATCGTACGTACCTTGCGATCAAATCTGTCGTACGCCCGCACAGTCGCGACGGTCTGCGAGACCTCCTGGCCGTACGCGCCGACGTTCTGGATCGGGGTGGCACCGGTGGATCCCGGTATGCCGGAGAGCGCCTCGACACCGACCCAGCCTTCGGCGACCGCCCGGTCGACTACGCCGTCCCACGGCTCGCCCGCGGCGACCGTGACCATGGCCCCGCTGCAGGCATCGGAGTCGACGACGACGCCGCGTGTGACCACACGGATGACGGTGCCGTTGAACCCCTCATCGGCGACGACGAGGTTGCTGCCGCCGGCGACCAGCAGGACAGGATCAGCGGCCTCGTCGGCAATCCGTACAGCATCGATCAGCTCGGCCTCGGTCGCGGGCTCGAGGACTGCTTTCGCAGGGCCACCCAGACGCAGCGTCGTCAGGTCGGCGAGGTCCATGGCGCGACGCTAGCAGTGCCCCGGGAACGACGAAGGCTCCCACCGGCCGTAGCCGTGGGAGCCGTCGTTCACGTTTGGGAAGTTAGCGCGTCTCGCGGTGCAGCTGGTGCGTCTTGCAGCGCGGGCAGAACTTCTTGAGGTCGAGACGATC
>JAKFCR010000066.1:0-7907 GCA_036676545.1 Aeromicrobium sp.
GATTGATCATGGTGTGGTCCGCCCTCAGACGAGGACTGCTCCTTCCATCAGGCCGACAGCACGCAGATCGCGGTACCAGCGTTCGACTGGGTGCTCCTTGACGAAGCCGTGTCCACCGAGCAGTTGTACGCCGTCGGTGCCGATCTTCATGCCGTACTCGGCCGTGAGCCGTCGCGCGAGCGCAACCTCACGGGAGAAGTCCATGCCCTGCTCGGCGCGCGATGCGGCCTTGAGGGTGGTGAGGCGCATGCCTTCGAGCTCGATGGCGATGTCAGCGACCATGAACGCGACCGCCTGGCGGTGCGAGATGGGCTCGCCGAACGCCTCGCGAGTCTTGACGTACTCGGACACGTAGTCGAGGACCGCGCGGGAGGTGCCCAGTGCGAGTCCCGCCCAGGCGAGCCGCGAGAGGCGGATGCACTCGCGGTAGTCGTCCACGGATCCGTCACCAAGGACGGCACCGGCTTCTACGTCTACGTTCTCGAGCACCAGTCGGCTGAGACCGGCAGCGCGGAGACCCATGCTGGGATCTGCCTCGATCGAGACGCCCTTGGTGCTGGACTCGATGAGGACGAGCGTCGGACTTCCGTCGAGCTCGACTGCGACGACGAACAGCTCGGCTTCGGCGCCGCGTACGACAGCAGACTTCACACCGTTGATACGCAGTCCGTCCGCGGTCCGCTCTGCCTTGGTCTGCAGCTCGAACGGGTCGAACAGGGCACGAGGCTCAGCAACGGCCAGGGCCGAGGTCGGGATGTCATCGCCGGCGAAGGCCGGAAGGTACGTCTGCTGCTGCTCGTCCGAACCCCAGAGCGAGATGGCCGTGGCAACGGCTGCCGGAGCGAGACAGGCCACAGCCTGTCCCATGTCGCCTTCAGCAAGCGCCTCAGCCACTAGTACGCCGGTGACCGCTGAACGGTCTTCTGAGAGGCCACCCAGGGCCTCAGGGATGTTCAGCAGCGTGAGGCCGAACTCGCTGGTCTGCGCGAGAACTTCCTTGGGGGTGTCGTTGGAGGTCTCGGCGACGAGTGCGCCCGGGCGAAGAACCTCCGCCGCGAACTCCTTGATGACACCGACGATCATCTGCTGGTCTTCGGTGGGAGTCAGGTCGAATACGCCGCTGTCGCCTGTCTTGGCGAGGCGTGTCGGCTTGCCGGAGCCCTTGACGCGCTTGAAGGTACGACCGGCAGCGCCAGCGACCCGGAAGCCGCCCTTGGCGCCGCGATAGACGGCCTTCTCTGTCGACGCACGAAGCTTGAGCTTGTCGACGATCGGTGAGCTTGCGATCCGGTTGAGCACGGCTAAGCCGATGCCCATGGGATCTCTGCGATTGGCCACGGGTACTCCTTGAGCGAGATGGTTGGACACGGTCTGTTGTCCACCTGGGTCAAACTGTAACTGCGAGTTGCACCTTCGCATACCCATGGTATCCGAACTCACATTGCCGGACCAGCAAGCAGCCGTCGAACCCTGTCGATAGCCTTGTGCGCATGTCTCAATCTCGACCTCTGCCTGACGGCGGCAGCGTGCGGCCCATCACCCGGTGGGGCACACCTGTCATGCACCGCGAGCTGGCGGAGGTGACCTCGTTCGACGACGAGCTCGCCGTTCTCGTGAAGGACATGGTTGCGACGATGCGCGCTGCCAGGGGCGTCGGTCTCGCCGCCAACCAGGTCGGAGTCGACCTCAAGGTATTCGTGTTCGACTGCCCCGATGGCGACAACGCGACGGTCACCGGCGTGGTGTGCAACCCGGTCCTTATGCTCCCCGAGGGCAAGGACCGCAATCTCGAGGACGACGACGAAGGCTGTCTGTCGCTGCCGGGTGCCTTCACCTCCTGCGCGCGACCCGACCAGGCACGAGTCACCGGTGTCGACGAGCACGGAGAGCCAGTCGAGTTCATCGGCACCGGACTGCTGGCGCGCTGCCTTCAGCACGAGACGGACCACCTGTTCGGCACGGTCTTCGGTGATCGAGTGCCGGAACGGGCCCGCAAGAAGCTGCACAAGCAGCACCACGAGCTCGCTGAGAACTACCCCGACGACTGGCCCGTCACGATCCTGGTCGACGAACCAGTGATCGAGCGCTAGCGCTCTCGCAGCTCCCAGCAGGCGACTGCCACGGATGAAGCGACGTTGAGCGAGTCGATGTCGGCTGACATCGGGATAGTCACGCGATGGTCGGCGGCCTGCTCCCACCGGGTGCTGAGGCCGTGTCCCTCGGATCCCACGATCAGTGCCAGTCGCTCGACAGCGTGCGGCACCGATTCAAGCGACACAGAATCGTCCGCCAGGGTCATGGCGTACGTCGTGAATCCGGCTTCCCGCAGGAGATCCGGTGCGCCGTACCAGTCGTCGACCCGCGCATATGGCAGCCAGAACACTGATCCCATCGAGACCTTGATGGCTCGTCGGTAGAGCGGGTCGGCGCATCGAGGCGACAGCAAAATGGCGTCGAAACCGAGCGCGGCAACGCTTCGGAAGATTGCGCCGACGTTGGTGTGGTCGGCCAGGTCCTCAACCACCACGACGCGATGGGCCTTCGCCAGCACGTCCTGGGGAGTGGGCAGCTCCGGACGCTCCAGTGCGGCCAATGCACCGCGATGCACATGGAATCCAGTCAGCTTCTCGATCGATGCGTCGTCGAGCACAAAGCACGGTGCCTCGGTCCGCTCGAGAACGTCGCCGAGGGCGTCGATCCACTTCGGCGACATGAGGAACGACCGAGCGTGATGCCCCGACTCAATGGCGCGCCGGACAACCTTCTCGCCCTCGGCAAGGAACAGTCCTCGCTCGGACTCCAACTGCAGTCGAAGCTGCACATCGCGGAGGTCGACGTAGTCGCGGAGACGTGGATCGTCCAGATCGTCCAGTCGTACGATCTCGGCCACCGGGCTAGCCTAACGATCATGAGCCTCGATCGACCCATCACACCCGATCCCTACCCACTGCTTCCAGCCGCTGCGGCATTCAGCGTGACCAGCTCAGACGTCTCTGACGGTCAGCCGCTCAAGGACGACCAGGTCAACAAGTTCGGCGACACCTCGCCGCAGCTCTCCTGGAGCGGCGCTCCGGAGGGCACCAAGTCATACGTCGTGACCTGCTTCGATCCTGACGCGCCGATCGTGTCGGGCTTCTGGCACTGGGTCGCAGTCGACATCCCGGCGGACGTCACAGAGCTCGCGGCTGGCGCTGGAGCGTCCGATGACTCGCTCCCGGGCGCGGCCTTCCACGTGCGGAACGACGGCGGCGGCAAGAACTTCATGGGCGCTGCTCCGCCGGAGGGCGACCAGGTGCACCGCTACTACTTTGTCGTGCACGCCGTCGGAGAGGAGAGCCTCGGTGTCGACGGCAACGTCTCCCCCGCCGTCGTCGGCTTCAATCTCGCGTTCAAGACGGTGGGTCGCGCCATCATTCACGGCACGTTCCAGCACTGACTCAGGCTGCGGCCCCAGCCCTGTCGGCGTACGCGTTCGCGGTCGTCAGGATGCTGCGGACGTAGTCGTCTGAGTGGTTGTACGAGAAGATCGCTCGCGACCAGCCGCCAGGTGTACGAAGGTCCGCACCCGAGGCGCACAGATAGCGCGCGGTCGTCAGGGCCGCGTCGTCGATGTCGTTGGGGTCGGCGATCCCATCGCCATCGCCATCGGCGCCCCAGGTGTGCCAGGACGATGGGATGAACTGCATCGGGCCGACGGCGTGATCCCATTTCGGATCTCCGTGCCACTCCGACGTCTCAGCGGTCGCGGGCACCCTGTCCGTTCCACTCGTGCCGTTGAGCGCAGGCCCGAGGATCCGCTCCGACGTACGCCCATCGGCCAGGAGCTGTGCGCCGCCATGCGTCCCGTGCGCCGTCTCGACATAGCCAATCGCAGCAATGGTGGTCCAGCCGAGATTGCAGCCAGGCTGCTCCTGCTCGATCTGGAGAGTGGCGTCGCCGTACGCCTGCAACGCAATTGCGGGGATCCCCGCACTCACCGACACCGTGAGGACCCACTCGGAATCAGCGCGTCCCGGCTCTGACGTGACGAGTGGCTCTGGATCTTCGGGGCCAGCGGTCGGCAGGAAGTCCTCAAAGACCTCGGGGTCGGCCGTGGCGAAAGACACGGCGAAGCCGATGATGAGGCCAACAACGCAGACCATTGCCGCGATGGGACCCCAGAAACGCACTCTGTCCACCAAGGTCACCCGTCGTATGTCGTCGTACTACTTCTTGGGTGCCGCTGGAGGCGCCTCAGGCGGAGCATCAGAGGCTGGTGGAGCCGGAGCTGCACTCTCAGCCGCCTTGGCCGCATCGAGAGCCTGCTGGACGGCCTCAGCCGTGGCGCCTTCGACCGGAGCGTCGTCGACGATCGGCGCATCGAAGTCGATGCGCGTCTTGTTGCCGCCACCGTCGACGGGAATCTTGCCGACTGTGCCGCCGAGCGTACCCAGCGCCTTGGTCAGCTCTGCCGGGATGATCCACGTCGTCGCATTGTCGCCTTCAGCGATCTTGGGCAGCATCTGGAGGTACTGGTAGGAGAGCAGCTTCTGATCGGGGTTGCCGTCGTGGATGGCCTGGAAGACCGTCTGGATGGCCTGGGCCTCACCCTGGGCGCGCAGGATCTGCGCCTGACGATCTGCCTGGGCCGTCAGGATCGCGGCCTGCCGGTTGCCCTCAGCCGTGAGGATCGCCGACTGCTTCTGACCCTCAGCCATCAGGATCGCGGACTGGCGGTCACCCTCGGCGGTGAGAATCATGGCGCGCTTGTCACGCTCGGCGCGCATCTGCTTCTCCATGGCGTCGATGATCGTGGGCGGCGGGTCGATGCCCTTGAGCTCGACGCGGTTGACGCGGATGCCCCACTTGCCCGTCGCACTGTCGAGCTCGCCGCGAAGACCGGCGTTGATCTGGTCACGGCTGGTCAGCGCGTGCTCGAGCGTCATGCCACCCGTGATGTTGCGGAGTGTGGTCATCGTGAGCTGCTCGATCGCCTGGATGTAGTTGGCGATCTCGTACGTTGCAGCGACCGGGTCGGTGACCTGGAAGTAGATGACCGTGTCGATCGAGACCACGAGGTTGTCCTCGGTGATGACGGGCTGCGGCGGGAACGACACGACCTGCTCGCGCAGGTCGATCATGTAGCGCACCTTGTCGACGAATGGCATGACGATGTTGAGGCCAGCTGGGAGGGTCGTGCGGTATTTGCCGAACCGCTCAACGATGCCGGCACGCGCCTGGGGAACGATCTTGACCGTCATCGAGACGACAGCGATCGCCAGTACGGCAAGCGCGACGAGGACGACTAGTGCTGCATCCATCAGGACTCCTTGGTTGTCACGACAGCGGTTGCGCCGTCGATCCGGGTGACGTGAACTTCGGTACCGGTGTCGAACGAGTCGCTCTCCGACTCGGCGCGCGCCGACCAGATCTCGCCGGACAGCTTGACCCGCCCGCCGTGCTTGTCGACTGGCTCAGCGACGACGGCTGTCCTGCCGACGAGCGATTCGTGGCCGGTCGTCAGAGTCGGACCAGCGTGCAGCCGGGCGACCATCGGCGGGCGTACGAAGAAGAGCAAGCCCAGCGCAACGAGAGCAAACGTGAGCACGGCGACCCATACCGGTGCACCGAGTCCCGCGGCGACCGCCGCTGCCAGGGCGCCGAGGGCAAACATCAGCAGCACCAGGTCAAGGCTCATCATCTCGACGATCGCGAGCACAACGGCAATGCCGATCCAGGTTGCGGCTGCGTGATCTCTGATCCAGTCGATCATGTTGCGTCTCCTCTGTGGTCCGCTCGATGTCCGTATGCTGCCCGCCGCGCGCTGTAACGTCCACCGTCGTTCTGGAGCTCGAGTCGTAGTCCGAACGTACTCCCCAGAGCCTCAGCGGTCAGCGTGGATGCGATCGGTCCCTGAGCGACGACCACTCCGTCGCGAAGCATGAGCACGTGGGTGAAGCCTGCGGGGATCTCCTCGACATGGTGCGAAACCATCACCAGGACGGGAGAATCGTCTGCCACCGACAGCACCTCGAGGCTCGCGATCAAGTCTTCGCGCGCGCCGAGGTCTAGACCCGCTGCGGGCTCATCCAGCAGGAGCAGTTCGGGATCGGTCATCAGTGCCCGAGCGATCAGTACGCGCTTCTTCTCACCCTCGGAAAGCGTGCCGAATGTCCGGGTGGCGAGAGCCGAGATGCCCAATTCCCCCATGATCTGGATGGCGCGACGGATGTCTTCCTCGTCGTACTTCTCGTTCCAGCGGCCAGTGACAGCATGGGCGGCTGAGAGCACGGTGTTGCGTACCGACTCGGCCGGCGGGATCTGGTCGGCAACCGTGGTGCTGGTGTGGCCGATGCGCGTACGCAGCTCGAACACGTCGACGCGGCCAAGCTTCTGGCCCAGCACGCGGACCTTGCCCGAGGTCGGATGCAAGGTCGTGCCGACGACCTGCATGAGCGTTGTCTTGCCGGCGCCGTTGGGTCCGAGAATGACCCAACGCTCGCCCTCATTGACAGTCCAGCTGACCTTGTCGAGGAGCGTCTTGCCCGGGCGCGTCACAGTCACCTTTGACAGCTCGAACGCAGCCGGCATGCACACTCCTGGTCGCCATGGATCGCCGTGCAGTCAACCTATCGCGAGGACCAGGGCCGCGAGCGATAGCCTCGGTCTCGATGACCGAGCACGTGCCCGCGCTGCACCTGACAGATCCGACCGTTCTGGTGACCCTCATCGGTGCCGACCAGAGCGGCGTCACGACGCGCCTGTTTGAGGACCTATCCGCGTTCGCTGTCGAGGTCATCGACATAGAGCAACTGGTCGTACGAGGTCGCCTGATTCTGAGCGCGCTGCTGACGATCCCGGACGATCGGGAAGGGCTCGAGAGCACGGTCCATGCCGTGGGCGAGGCCTTCGGACTCAACGTGTCGGTCGAGTACGGCACCGGCGACAACCGGCCTCGACGTGTTGGCCGAGCGCAGGTCGTCATCCTCGGCGCTCCGCTCAAGCCCGGTGCGATGGCCGCCCTCGCCGCCCAGATCAAGGACGACGGCGGCAACATCGACCGGATCGTCCGGATGGCGCGCTACCCCGTCACTGCCATCCGCATGGAAGTCTCCGGCGCGGACCCCGACGAGCTACAGGCTCACCTCGCCGCGGTCGCATTCGAGCAGGGTGTCGACATCGCGGTGCAGGAGAACGGCATCCAGCGCCACGCACAGCGGCTCGTGGTCATGGACGTCGACTCGACCCTGATCCAAGGCGAAGTGATCGAGATGATCGCCGCCCACGCCGGCTTCGAGGCTGAGGTCGCGGCGATCACCGAGTCGGCAATGAACGGCGAGATCGACTTCAGCGAGTCGCTCACGGCTCGGGTCAAGCTGCTCGAAGGTGTTGCCGAGTCCGCGCTCGGAGACGTCTACGACGCGCTTGTCTACGCGCCGGGCGCACGCACGATGATCCGTACGCTCAAGAGGCTTGGCTACCGCTTCGCCCTTGTCAGCGGCGGATTCACGCAAATCATCGAGCGCATCGCCGACGAGCTCGGCGTCGACTACTTCGCGGCGAATGAGCTCGAGGTCGTCGACGGGAAGCTCACTGGCCGCATCCTCGGCGATGTCGTCGACCGTGCTGGCAAGGCTGACGCGTTGCGTCGTTTCGCCGAGGAAGCACGCATACCGGTTCGCAACACGGTGGCGATCGGCGACGGCGCCAACGACCTCGACATGCTCGCCGCATCAGGTCTGGGCATTGCGTTCAACGCCAAGCCGGTCGTACGTGACCAGGCGCGTACGTCGGTCAATGTGCCGTACCTCGACGCGATCGTCTACCTCCTGGGCATCACACGCGAAGAGGTAGAAGCCGCAGACGCAGCCGACTGACTACTCGTCGTCTTCGAGGCGGAAGCCGATCTTCATCGTCACTTGGTAGTG
>JAKFCR010000067.1:0-6689 GCA_036676545.1 Aeromicrobium sp.
TTGGAGCAGCAGACCTACCCATCGGTTGCGCCTCTGGAGGGCGAGACCGTCGGAGTCGGTATGCCAGTCATCGTGACGTTCGACGTACCGGTCAAGAACCGTGAGCTGTTCGAACGCAACATGACCGTCAAGACCACGCCAGCTGTCGAGGGCTCATGGAGCTGGTTCAGCGACCGCGAGGTCCACTACCGACCTGAGAACTTCTGGCCAGCGGGCACCAAGGTCAAGGTCGTGCTGCGTCTCAACTCGCTCCCGGCTGCCGAGGGTGTCTACGGTCAGCAAGACCAGGTCATCGCCTTCAAGGTCGGTCGCAAGGCAGTCAGCACGGTTGACGTCCGTGCGTACAAGCTGACGTACGAGGTCGACGGCAAGGTCAAGCGGACCATTCCGGTGTCGACCGGCGATTCCGGACACCGGTCCCGCCAGGGCACCAAGATCATCATGGAGAAGTTCTCGAAGGTCGACATGGACGCGGCCACGACGGGCGTCGACTCGGAGGATCCTGACTACTACAACATCGACAACGTGCGCTGGGCCATGCGAGTGACCAACTCGGGAGAGTTCCTCCACGCCGCGCCGTGGTCCGTCCAGTTCCAGGGCAACTCCAACGTCAGCCACGGCTGTACCGGTATGAGCACGGCAAACGCTGCGTGGCTCTACAAGCAATCGCGGCGCGGCGACATCGTGAAGTTCGTCAACAGCCCTCGGGCCCTCGAGGACCGCAACGGCTGGACCGACTGGAACGTCGATTGGGAGAAGTGGCAAGCAGGCTCAGCCTTCGCCGCCTAGACATGAAGAAGGGTCGCACCCGATGGGGAGCGGCCCTTCTTCATGTCTGTGATCAGTGGACGCGGGGGATACCCGTCTCCGACACGCCCTGGAAGTCATCGCCCAGCTCGACGGGGTGACCGTCGATGTGAGCCATGTGCTCGTTGGCATGGTGCACGTCATCAACGGTCGGCTTGTCCAGAGCGCCGTGGTAGTAGCGCTTGCGGACCCAGGCCTGAATCTTGGCCTTGCGTCCGTGGGGCGCTGCCACGCCGTTCTTGTCCGTCTCAGCCGGCGCTGTGAGCTCAGGGAGCCGTTCGTGCGTCGTGAGGGCGTACTGGCGTACGGGATCAAGGGGGGCGTGACGCTCCGAGAAGCCACCATCGGGCGAGCGCTCGATGACGCCGGTCTCGTAGCCGTGCAGGATGCGGTTGGCGTCCTGACGCTGCAAGCCGATGCAGATTCGCTTGGTCACGTGATAGGCGATGACCGGAAGTACGAAGAAGCCGATCTGGAGAGACCTCGTGATCATGAAGATGTCGAGGTTGAGGCGGGTGGCGAGGATGTCGTTTCCGCCAGCCATCCAGAGCACCGCGTACGCCGTCATGCCTGCGACACCGAGTGCCGTACGCGTCGGGGCGTTGCGGGGACGCTCGAGGAGGTGATGATCCTTCTTGTCACCCGTCATCCACTGCTCGACGAACGGCCAGACACCGAGCACGGTGAACAGCAGTCCCATCGCGCCGACGGCCGGGATGAAGACGTTCATGCTCCACGTGTAGTTGAGCAGGTTGAACTCGAGGTCGGGCATCAGACGTACGGCGCCCTCGGAGAAGCCCATGTACCAGTCAGGCTGCGAACCGGCGGTGACTTCGGACGGGTTGTAGGGGCCGTATGCCCAGATCGGGTTGATCTGCAGCAGTGCACCCATGAGAGCCGTGAAGCCGAAGACGACGAAGAAGAATCCACCGGCCTTGGCCGCGTAGACCGGCATCATCGGGTAGCCGACGACGTTCTTCTCGGTGTGTCCGGGGCCAGGCCACTGCGTGTGCTTGTGGTAGACGAGCAGCAGCATGTGGGCACCGATGAGGCCCAGCAGCAGGGCCGGGATCAGCAGGATGTGCGCCATGTAGAGGCGGGGGATGATCACGTCGCCGGGGAACTCGCCGCCGAACATGAAGTATTCGAGGTACGAGCCGACCAGCGGGATCGAGCGAAGCAGGCCGTCGACGAAGCGAAGGCCGGTGCCGGACAGGAGGTCATCGGGGAGCGAGTAGCCCGCGAAGCCTTCGACCAGACCCAGCGACAGCAGTCCGACGCCGATGAGCCAGTTGATCTCACGGGGCTTGCGGTATGCGCCGGTGAAGAACACGCGGAGCATGTGCAGGATCATCGCCGCGACGAAGAGCGCAGCTGCCCAGTGGTGGATCTGTCGGATCAACAGACCGCCACGGATGTCGAACGAGATGTCGAGAGTCGAGGCGTATGCCGCTGACATCTCGACGCCCTTGAGTGGGGCGTAGGAGCCGTCGTACATGACCTCGGTCATGGTCGGCTGGAACCACAGCGTCAGGAACACGCCGGTGAGGAGCAGGACCACGAAGCTCCACAGGGCGATCTCGCCGAGCATGAACGACCAGTGCTCGGGGAAGACCTTGCGGACCTGCTTCTTGGAGATCGTGGCCAGGCCAAGGCGGTCGTCGAGCCACTGGACGGGTCCGCCGGCCTTCTTGCCCAGACCGGTGTCTTCGATGTTGGTGTACTCGGCGTCAGTCTCAGTTGTCGTCATGACTTCTTGTCCAACTTCTTCTGATCACGCGCGAGCTCGGGATAGCTCGGGCCGACGATGTGTGGGAAGTCGCTGACGGCAATGAGGTAGCCCTCGCTGTCGACCGCCAGCGGTAGCTGGGGCAGTGCCCGGTGTGCAGGTCCGAAGATGACCTTGCCGTTGTCGGCGAGGTCGAACGTCGACTGGTGGCACGGGCAGAGCACGTGGTGTGTCTGCTGTTCGTACAAGCTGATCGGGCAACCGACGTGCGTGCAGATCTTCGAGTAGCAGAGGATTCCGTCGATGCCCCAGTTCTCGCGGCCCTTGGCCGGAGTGACGTCCTCGGGGCGCATACGTACGACGATGACGGCGGCCTTGGACTTGGCCTGCAGGAGCTCCTTGCCGTGCAGGACATGCTCGCCGTGCTCGTCGGTTTCGTACATGATCGCCGGCTCGGCGTTGACCAGGGAGCCGACCTCGAGGTCAGACGGCTTGATCGGGGTGCCGGAGACGTCGTTGACGACCCGCATGCCCTTCTTCCAGACCGTGTTGCGCTGTCCGTGGGGGAGTGGGCCCATGTCGCCGAGCAGGATGATGGCGGGCAGGCCAAGTGCACCCATCGCGCCGAGCAGGCTGTTGCGGATCAACGGACGGCGGCCGATGGCCGACTCCTTGATGCCCTGGTTGAGGTCCTTGAGCACCGCCTCGCGGTCTTCGGTGCTGGACGCCACCGGGTGACGCATCTCGATGATCTCGTGGTCACCCATGAGCTTCTTGGCCCACTGGATGATGCCGACGCCCATGAGCAGCAGAGCGCCGCCGAGGGTGGAGCCGAGCGTGAAGTTCATGGCCGACCAGCCGAGGAACGTCTGGTCCTTGTCGATCATCACGTAGGCAACGCAGAAGCCGAGCATCAGCAGCGTGGCCAGACCGAACATCGCCGAGATCTGGCGCTCGGTACGGTCCGCTGCCTTCGGGTCGACGTCCTGCGGACGCTCCTGGTGCTCCTGGAGACCAGGGTTCTTGATCGGTTCAGAGGTGTCGGGGCCCTCAATCAGGTCGGTCACTTCTTCACCCTTGCTCCGTGCGCGCCGATCCAGATGGCGAAACCTACGAGACCGCCGATTCCAATGACCCAGGTGAACAGGCCGTCGACGACGGGGCCGTGGCCACCGCCCGCCATTCCACCGTATTCGGGCTGGGACTGGATCTTCTTGATGTACGCGATGACGTTGCGCTTTTCCTCGGGCGTGATGGTGGTGTCGGCGAACACCGGCATCTGCTGAGGGCCTGTCGTCATGGCTTCGTAGATGTGCTTGGCGTCGACACCCTTGAGTGTCGGCGCGTAGCGGCCGCTCGGGAGTGCGCCACCGGCGCCGACCGAGTTGTGGCACGCCGTGCAGTTGGTACGGAAGAACTCGCCGCCCTCGGCCAGACCTTCTGCGGAGACGCTCTCGGTGTCGAGGTACTCATCGGCGGGGATCGCGGGGCCAGGCGCCAGCGAGGCGATGTAGGCAGAGACCTGACGGGTCTCTTCAGCGGTGTATTCGGGGTCCTTGCGAGGTGCCTGCGGTCCGGAGTTGGCGAGCGGCATACGTCCGGTGCCGACCTGGAAGTCGACAGCAGCAGCGCCGACTCCGACCAGGGTGGGTCCGTAGTTGCCATCGCGCTTGGTCTGGATGCCTTCGGCATTCTTGCCGTGGCAGCTCGAGCAACCGATGAGGAACAGCTGGCGTCCGGCCTCGATGTCGCGAGCGGATGCCTCCTCAGCAGTGGCGGGCTTCGGCGCGAACGCGGCGTACATACCGCCGGCTACGACGAGCCCCATGAGGAGCACGACGAATCCAGCGAGGGGATGCCGGCGTCGGGTCGACAGTTTCCGCACCAAGAACCTCATTCCTAGGAGTCAGCTTCAGCGTACCGACGATTGACGTCGTACTTGGTAGTGAGGTTTACCTTGCTCATTTGAGCAGGTAAATAGTCGCGAACAGGCCCACCCAGACGATGTCGACGAAGTGCCAGTAGTAGGACACGACAATCGCTGAGATTGCTTGCTCATGTGTGAACTTGCGCGCCACGAAGGTGCGAGCGATCACGAGCAGGAACGCGATGAGTCCGCCGAGGACGTGGAGTCCGTGGAAGCCAGTGGCGAGGTAGAACATGCTGCCGTAGGGCGAGCTGGAGATCGTGGTGTGCTCGGTGACCAGCGTCGCGTACTCGGTGGCCTGACCGGCGATGAAGATCGCGCCCATGAAGTAGGTGAGGACGAACCACTCACGCATGCCCCACTTGCCGATCTGCAGAAGCGAGCCGGTGCGACCGGGCTTGCCGCGCTCGGCGGCGAACACACCGAACTGGCAGGTGACCGACGACAGCACCAGGATCGTGGTGTTGATCGTGGCGAAGGGGAGGTCGAGCTTCGCTGTCTCCTGCGACCACAGCTCGGGAGAAATGTTGCGGATCGTGAAGTACGCCGCAAACAAGCCAGCAAAGAACATGAGCTCACTGGACAGCCAAACAATGGTGCCCACCGTCACCATTGACGGACGGCCTTCCTGGCCATGGAGTCGGGATGCAGGAATCACGGAGGTAGTCGCCACGGGATCATTATGTACGATCAACTCGTGAACGAGCACAAGACCCTGCGTGTCCTGATCTACAGCGACGATCGTGACGTTCGCGCCACCGTCATCTCTGCCCTTGGTGCGCGTCCTCACCCTGACCTTCCACCGTTCGAATACCTTGAAGTTGCAACGGAACCGGTCGTGTTCCAGCACCTCGATGACGCCAAGGCAGACCTGGTGATTCTCGACGGTGAGGCAGTGCCCGCGGGTGGCATGGGCATCGCCCGCCAGGTGAAGGACGAGATCTTCAACGCGCCGCCGATCCTGGTGATCACTGGTCGCCCGCAAGATGCGTGGCTCGCCACCTGGTCTCGCGCCGAGGCCGTCGTCTCGCAGCCCCTCGACCCGATTCACCTTGCCGAGGTCGTCATCGACCTCGCCCGTGGTGTGCTCCAACCCGGCTGACGATCATGTCCAAAGACGCCACCTCATCGTGGCCTGACGTTCTGGGACCGCTTGTCGCCGGCCAGAACCTTGACGCATCGTCGACGACCTGGGCGATGGAAGAGATTCTCTCCGGCAACGCCACCCCGGCACAGATTGCCGGCTTCGCCATTGCGCTGCGGGCCAAGGGGGAGACGATCGAAGAGGTGCAGGGCCTCGTCGATGCGATGTACCGCCATGCGATCCCGCTCAAGGTCGAGGGTCGCGTTGTCGACATCGTCGGAACCGGCGGCGACCTGGCCAAGACCGTCAACATCTCCACCATGTCGGCCGTCGTCATTGCCGGCGCCGGCATCCGCGTCGTCAAGCACGGCAACCGTGCGGCATCGAGCGCGAGTGGTGCTGCCGATGTGCTCGAGCAGCTCGGCGTACGACTCGACGTCTCTCCGACCAAGCTGGTCGAGGTGCTCGAAGCGGTTGGCATCACGTTCTGCTTCGCACCCGTGTTCCACGCGGGCTACCGCTTCACGGCGGTGCCGCGTCGTGAGCTGGGCGTTCCCACGACCTTCAACTTCCTCGGACCTCTGGTCAATCCGGCAAAACCTGCAGCGTCAGCCATCGGTGTCGCCGATGCACGGATGGGCCCGATCATGGCGAGCGTCCTTGCTCGACGCGGCGCAGATGCGTTCGTGTTCCGGGGCAATGACGGTCTCGATGAGATCACCACCACGACGACAACCACGGTCTGGATCGCTGACGGTTCATCTGGATCGGTGGCCGAAGAGACGATCGATCCGCGTGCCTTCGGCTTTGACTACACGCCTGGCACTGAGCTCACGGGCGGCGACGCCGCGTTCAACGCCAAGGTGTTCGAGCAGGTGCTCAGCGGCGAACCGTCATCCGTACGCACGGCCGTGCTCCTCAACGCCGGTGCTGGCATCGCAGCCCATGAGGCTGCAACAGGCGATCTCAAGTCTCGACTGCAGGCTGGCATCGACCGCGCGACGGAGTCGATCGACTCGGGTTCGGCGGCCAAGGTCCTCGACAACTGGGCCAAGACAACCCAGACCCTCGTGTAGGTACGCTGACGAAATGATCACCGCCATCGTCTTCATCCAGGCTGATGTCTCTCGCATCTCGGAGAC
>JAKFCR010000068.1:0-6469 GCA_036676545.1 Aeromicrobium sp.
TTGGCGCCGGACTCTGGTGGTGTCGGGCATGGAGCCCGGGCAAGGAGACGAAACCATGACCACGCAAACGTTCGACCCCGTCGCATTCAAGGCAACAACCCGCCAGCAGTGGCAGGACGCCGCAGAGGCATGGCACCGCTGGGGCCCCACGATCGGTGACTGGCTCGGAGCCTCCACCGACTCGATGATCGAGCTGGCACACATCGGTGAGGGCGCGACGGTTCTTGACGTCGCCGCCGGTGCCGGCGAGCAGTCACTGCCGATCGCCCAGCTGGTCGGTCCTTCGGGCAAAGTCGTCATCTCCGACATCGCGCCAGAGCTGTTGTTCCGGGCGGCCGGTGAGGCAAAGGCAGCAGGACTCAACAACGTCGAGACGCTCGAGCTCGACGGTGAAGAAGTCGGTACGCTCGCGGGCTCCGACTACGACGCGGCCGTCAGCCGAGTCGGTTTGATCTACTTCCCGGACCAGCAGAGGGCGCTTCGTGGCATTCACGCAGCACTGCGTGACGGCGGACGATTCTCGACGGTTGTGTACTCGACACCGGACGAGAACCGCTTCTTCTCGGTACCCGTCGGCATCATCCGCGGTCGCGCTCAGCTGCCGCCGCCGCTGCCTGGTCAGCCCGGTCCGTTCTCGCTCGGCGCTCCGGGCGTCCTCGAAGAGGCGCTCACCACGGCCGGCTTCACGGACGTCGAGGTCGTTGCGGTGCCGTCGCCCGTACGGCTTCCCAGCGCCAAGGACTGCGTGAAGTTCCAGCGCGAGTCATTCGGTGCCCTGCACCAGATGATGGTGAGCCTCTCACCGGAGGAGCGCGAGGACACCTGGCGTGAGGTCGAAGAGGCGCTGACCGAGTTCGAAGGCCCGAATGGCTTCGTCGGTCCGTGCACCATGCTCGTCGGCGCGGGAACTGCCCGGCACTGACCAGCTAGTCCTTGTTGGTCGAGGGTCCGAAGTCGCCGTACGGAGCGGAGTCGCGCTCTCGTACGGCGTCTCGGAACCCGGCCTCGGCGGCTCGCTGCTGGAAGGCATAGCCCTCGCGGGTGTGCCGCGAGATCCCGTCGAAGACGGTGCTGATCATCTGGCTGTTCTGAACGCCCTGGGCGAGCAGCGCTGAGTTGAGCGCGAGCTTGACCATCATCAGCTGGTTGAGCGGCATCGCGGCGATCCGCTGGACCAGGATCTCGGTGCGTTCGTCGAGCTGGTCGGGTTCGGGGGCCTCGATGGCGAGTCCCCATTCGGCGGCCTCGCGTCCGTTGAGGCAGTCGCCGGTGAGCAGGAGCCGCTTGGCTCGCTGGTCGCCGAGGCGGTGCGCCCACATACCGGCTGATGGGACACCCCATACGCGAGTGGGTGGGTAGCCGATCTTGGCGTCAGCAGCGATCACGATCTGGTCGCAGTGCAGCGCGATGTCCGTGCCGCCGGCGACGCAGAAGCCGTGGATCTTGGCGACCGTCGGCTTGTTGGCGTGGAGCAGGCTGGCGAAGCCCTTGGTGAACCGACTCATCATGGCGAAGTCGATCATCGGGTCCCAGGTGCCGTTGGGATCGTGGTTGGTCATCTGCACGACAGGGTCGAGAACCGTCCCCTCGGCGCCACTCGAGATGCCGAGTCCGCCATCCATCAGGTTCTCGGCGGATGCGGTGAGGTCATAGCCGCCGCAGAACCCCTTGCCGCGCCCGCTCAGCACGATGACGTGCACGCGCGGGTCGAGGTCAGCGCGTTCGACGGCATGGGCGAGCTCGACCGGGGTGTCCGGGGTGATCGAGTTGCCCTGGTCGGGCCGGTTGAAGGTGAGGCGCGCGACGCGTCCGTCGACTTCGTACGTCAGCGTGTTGTACGTCGGGCCGTCGTCACTGGGCGCCTTGGCGTGCGCGTACGGGGATCCGTCGCCCTCGGTGGCAGGTCGTCTCCAGGCTGCTTCGTTGCCGGTCATGGGGGAAGGCTACAGAGGTCGATCGGCCCGAACGGCCCGATTGCGGCCCAACTGTTTGGCCAAGTAGAGCGCCTCGTCGGCGGATGCGATCGACGTCTCGAGGTCGACGCCAGGGTACGTCAGGGCGATCCCGAAGCTGGCGGTCGGCATCGGGAAATCTGCGTCGGTCAGCCCCAACCGCCGGCTGATCTGCGCGGCTACCTGTTCAGCTCGATCCAGATCTGTGCCCGGCAACAGGAGAATGAACTCGTCCCCGCCGTAGCGACCGACCAGATCACTTGAACGGACGATGCCCGAGCAAGCGTCTGCAAAAGCCCGAAGGGCGCGGTCGCCGGACGGATGTCCGTAGGTGTCGTTGATCGACTTGAAGTTGTCGAGATCGGCGAGAAGCAGGGCTGCGCTGTTTTCGCGAGTATCCCTTCTGGACAATCGCAGGAATTCAGAGCGGTTGAGCAGTCCGGTGAGACCGTCATGTCCGGCGCGCTTACGAAGGTCCTTCGTCGTCTCCTCGCTGCTGAGGATCGACATGCTGAACGAGATGATGACCAGGAACACGAGGCTGACGATCGTGGTCATCGCTGATCCGAAGTAGAGCTTGAAGACCTCGCCGTCTTGTCCGTCAATGATGAACGTGACGCAGCGCGCGGCGTAGAAGATGCAGATGAACGTCGCCGCTGAGGCCACGGACGTTCGAATCCGGGTGAGCGCACGGTCGATCCGTCCGAGCTCATGCGCGCTGAGCGCAAACATGGCACTCATCATGGCGAGGAAGACGGCACCGCCGGTCCACACGTTGTTCGCAGGATCGTCGGCGAACGAAACGATTGCCGTGAGTGCGGGAGCGGGCAGGAGCATCCAGACCGGGGTCGGCGATCCGCTCAGCGAACGAGAAGCTGCCCAAGCGCAGGCTGCCCCAAGTACCAGGAGCGTGTTGCCCGAGGGGTTGGCCCAATGCTGTTGGGCGGTGCCGTTGAGGATGAATGCTGCTGAGCCGGCGAGGAAGAAGCTCAGGGAGACGCTCCACCAACCGCTGTAGCCCGAGCGGGTGGTGCGGTAGGTGACACCGTAGAACAGCACGAGCATCGTGAAGGCGACCACGGCGAACGCCACGCGCAGTGTGGTGGTGTCCAGATCCATGCCGAGTCCCTCGCTCTTGGCGAGAGTGTGTCACGAGCGGAGGGTCACCTGCGTACGTTCAGCGCTTGTTAGACCCGCGGTCGAACATCAGGTCGTACAGGAACACTGCGACGAACATGGCCTGGACCATCACGAGCGATGCCAGAATCAGTTGGGTCATGTGGCGCCTTCCGTCTCGTTGTGGATGGTTCAACGAGGTTGGGCGAGCGTTCGTTACGGCCGACTGACTATCGTGCCGAGCACCTCGCCCAGCTCCAGCCTCTCCCCACTGCCCAAATGCGCAACTGCACAGATCGTGACGGTGTCGCCGTCCTCGAGGAACGAGCGTGTCGTGCCGTCGGCGAGCGTGAGTGGCTCGGTGCCGTTCCACGAGAGCTCGAGCAGTGATCCGCGTTGGTTGGTCTCGGGTCCGCTGATGGTGCCTGAGGCGAAGAGATCGCCGGTACGAAGCGAGGCGCCGTTGACGGTCATGTGCGCCAGCATCTGTGCGCCAGTCCAGTACATCGAGGCGAATGGCGGCCGAGAGATCTCGATGCCGTTGAGTGAGATGACGAACTCGAGGTTGAGACCCCAGGGCTCATCGGTCTGGAGGTATGGCAACGGCGTAGGTGTTTGGACCGGTGGATCGACGCGCGCCCCGTCGAGCGCGGCGAGCGGGATGATCCACGGAGAGATCGAGGTGGCGAACGACTTGCCGAGGAACGGGCCGAGCGGCACGTACTCCCACGCCTGGATGTCACGCGCCGACCAGTCGTTGACAAGGCAGACCCCGAACACGTGATGGTCGAACTCACTGATCGGAACAGGGGTGCCGAGCGCTGACGGGACACCGACGACGAATCCGAGCTCGGCCTCGATGTCGAGCTTGGTGCTCGGGCCGAACGAGATCTCGCCGTCCGGTGAGCGACGCTGACCGGACGGTCGAAGTATCGAGGTGCCAGAGGCGACGACAGTTCCGGCACGACCGTGATAGCCGATCGGCAGGTGCTTCCAGTTGGGGGTCAGCGCATCGCCATCAGGTCGGAACATCATGCCGACGTTCGTCGCGTGGTGCTCGGATGCGTAGAAGTCGACGTAGTCGGCAACCGTGAACGGCAGCACCAGCTCCACATCGTCATGCAGGTGGCCGGTTGGTTCGTGCGCGAGGAGTGCCTCGCGTACGGCCTGCCAGGTGCTTGGGCCCGCGGCCATCAGCGCATCGAGCGAGCCGTCGGCAAACAGTGCCGCGTGATCAGGGACGATCGTCGACGCCGCGGCGGTCAGGTCGAGCACCTGGGTACCGATGCCAACGCCGACGTGCCGCTTCCCGTCGAGCACGAAGGAGCAGTAGGGGAGGGTCGTACGGCCGAAGTCCGTCACGCCGGGATCAGCTCGAGTGCGCGCAGGTCGGTCACGGGCTCATCGATGCTGCAGGTTCCGATGGAACGGAACAGTCGGCGTACGGCCTCGGGGTTCGAGACCTTGAGTGCTCCCGGGTCGCTCTCGAGCAGCGCCGGTACGGGATCGCTCCCGTCGATCACGGCGTTGACCGCGGAGAGGATGTTGAGGAAGCCATGGTCGCGCTCGGTACGTACGGCGTGGTGGAGACCTGCGGTCAGCTTGAAGGCGAGGTCGTTCTCGACGCAGTGCTGGATGGCACCGCCGAGCTGGCAAGCCGACGGAGTGTCGCGGGTGTCGGGCCCACCGCAGCGGAGTTTGAGCATCGCGCCTTCGGGCACATCCAGCGACTCGTGCCATGTGCGCTCGACGAACACGCGCAGGCCGTGGGGAATCTCAGGCAGCTGGTCGACCGGGCCCTTCAGCTCGAGCGCGGCAAGAGTCAGGTTCTGCTGTGAGGCGAGCTCGCGAGCCGCGTCGTTGAACTCATCCACTGTGGCGACCAGCGACAGCTCGAGGTGACCGTGGCCGAGCTCCTCTCGGAGCTCGCCAAGTCGTGCAGCGCCGCAGATGAACGGCCCGACGTACTCGCCCTCCGGTGTGCCGCGACGGGCGAGGTGCGCGCGTACGGCTTGGTCCATCGGCATGTTGCCCGGCGGGAAGATCGCCGCGTCGTCGAAGAAGTGACCGAAGAGATCGAGTGCCGTCATCAGCGGATCCATGACAGTGCGTATGCGCCGTCGTCGGAGGCGGTCCCGCCCTCGCCGAGCTCGAGCGGGCGGAACGTGTCGACCATGACGGCCAGCTCGTCGAAGGACTCAACTCCGAGGCTGGCCTCGATCGCGGATGGCTGCGGGCCGTGCGAGTGGCCACCCGGATGCAGCGAGATCGAGCCTCTGCCGATGCCCGAGCCCTTGCGCGCCTCGTAGTCGCCGGCGACGTAGAACATGACCTCGTCCGAGTCGACATTCGAGTGGTAGTACGGCACCGGGATCGCCAGCGGGTGATAGTCGACCTTGCGGGGCACGAAGTTGCAGATCACGAAGTTGTTGCCCTCGAACACCTGGTGCACCGGTGGGGGCTGGTGGACGCGACCGGTGATGGGCTCGAAGTCAGCGACGTTGAACGCGTACGGGTAGAGGCAGCCGTCCCAGCCGACGACGTCGAACGGGTGGAGCGGTACGACGTGGATGCTTCCGCTGAGGCCGCCGGGTCCGGACCCGCGATGCTTGATATAGACCTCGACGTTCGTCTCGTCACGCACTTCCGGCTCGCTTGGTCCCCTGAGGTCGCGCTCGCAGTAGGGCGCGTGCTCAAGGAGTTGGCCGAACTTCGAGAGGTAGCGGCGGGCCGGGCCGATATGGCTGTTGGCCTCGATCACATATGCGAGCACCTCGCTGTTGGGCACCCATCGGTGCGTCGTGGCCCGAGGGATGATCAGGTAGTCGCCGTCGCTGAACGGGAGATGGCCGAACACCGTCTCCAGCGTTCCGCTGCCCGACTCGATGAACACGCACTCGTCGCCGGTGGCGTTTCGATAGAGAGGTGAGGTCTCGGACGCGACGACGTACGAGATGCGGACGTCGCCGTTGCCGAGCACGAGCCGCCTGCTCGTGACGACGTCGTTGCCGGTGCCGCCATCGAACAGGTCATGCAGCTTGAGGTGCCTGGCGAGTAGCGGCTCGTTGGGCTTGGTCGACTGGTCGGGGAGCTCCCACGTACGCGCTTCCGTGATCGCCGACGGTACGCCCACGTGATAGAGCAGCGACGAGTCGGACGAGAAGCCCTCCTCGCCCATGAGCTCCTCGCGATAGAGGTTGCCGTCGGGGTCGCGGTGCTGGGTGTGACGCTTCGGCGGGATGTTGCCCGCACTTCGGTAGTGGGCCATACGAACCCTCCTAGAAGTTCCCTCGCTTGGCCTGCTCGCGCTCGATCGCCTCGAACAGGGCCTGGAAGTTGCCTTTGCCGAAGCCTAGTGACCCATGGCGCTCGATGAGCTCGAAGAACACCGTCGGACGGTC
>JAKFCR010000069.1:0-3039 GCA_036676545.1 Aeromicrobium sp.
CCGAGCTCGCCGACGTACTGCACGAGGTTGTAGACGAACGAGTCGTAGTTGTCGATGAAGAGAACCTTTGCCTCGCCGAGCACCTTGGCTCGGGGAGGCGCGGACCGAGCAGCGCCGACTCCGAGCCAGAAGGACCAGAGCTCACCCGTGAGCCATTCGGTCGTACGGCCGACCTTCCATTCGCCCACGCCTTCGACCGATCGAACGGGTACGACGCCGCGTAGCGAGTTGGCGACGAACACCTCGGTCGCTCGGCTGAGGTCGTCAAGCGTCAGGCGTCTCTGGAAGACGGGTACGCCGGCTTCGCGGAGGATCTCGATGATGCGCGCACGGGCGGTGCCGGGGAGGATGCGGTCATCGACCGGCGGAGTATGGACGCCGTCGTCGTGCACGACGAAGACGCTCGCGCGCGCCGTCTCGAGGACGGCACCATCCTCGGCGACGAGCAGCAGGTCGCGGTCCGGTGCTTTCTCGTGCTCGAGTGCAGAACGATCGGCCCATTTGTGCTGGCCGAATCCTCCGGCGATCGTTCGCGGCTGCAGCGTCCAGGACACTGCGTCATCGTCGATGGTGCGGCTGCTCATCGTGACGCGCACTTCGCCGTCGTGGGGCACTGCGTCGATACGCAGCCGCTGACGACCAGTCAGCCCAGAGGCACGGCGCAGCACGGCTTCGTCGAGACCGGCTCGGATCGTCGAACCGTAGACCGACCGGACGCTGGCATCGAGGCGGGCGAGGTGGGCATCGATGTCGATCACGACACCGTCCTCGACGAGCAGCGTGTCGTAGATGCCCTGCGAGATGTCGACCGACGGATCGACCCGCTCAGCGAGGTCAACGGCCGAGCCTTCGTCCGACGGCATATCGGCCATCAGCTCGAGCCGCCCACCAATCGCGTCGATGAGCGGGCGGGCCTTGACCAGGCACTCGGCGTACTCGCCCTCGGGCGTCGAGTCGGCCACGATGCCGCCGCCCACGCCGAGCCAGATGCTGCCTCCGGCGATCTCGAACGTACGAATCGCGACGTTCATCTCGAGCCCGGCCGAAGCGCTGACGTGGCCGATCGAGCCGGTGTAGGCCTCGCGGCCGGTCGCCTCGAGCTCGTTGATGATCTCCATCGCCCGCACCTTGGGAGCTCCCGTCACCGAGCCGGGCGGAAACGTCGCGCGCAACAGATCGGAGTCGAGGACACCTCGGCTGACGTGACCAACGACGTCGGAGACCAGGTGCCAGACGGCGTGGCGCTCGGCCCGGGTGATCGCTGGCACGCGTACGGATCCCGGCACGCTGACACGTCCGAGGTCGTTGCGCATCAGGTCGACAATCATGATGTTCTCGGCCCGGTTCTTGGCGGAGCTGACAAGCTCGGCCGGATCGGTGTCGAGCGATGCCGTTCCCTTGATGGGCGACGTCAGGACTTCGTCACCGGTGCGGCGGAGGAACAGCTCGGGCGACATGCTCGCGAGTGCCCCCTCGGGGCTGGAGACGTATGCCGCGTAGGCGGGCTGCAGCGCATCAACACCCGCGCAGAACACATCGAGCGGATCGCCGCTGAACGGTGACTCGAGTCTGGTGCAGAGGTTGGCCTGGAAGATGTCGCCGGCAGCGATGTGGTCGAGCACCGTGCGCAGCGCGTCCTGGTGCTGCTCGGGTGTCGGCGTCATCTCGAACGTCCCGACCTCGTACGGCTTTGCCTCACCAGGTGCGCCGGCGAGGATCTCGTCGATCTCCCGGTCGCGAACGGGGTCGGTGCTCAGCGATTCGTGCCACCAGACCCCGTCGGTGAGTCGCAGCACGTGGTCATAGAACGCGATGCGGTGATCGGGCTGCAGGATGCGACGGGGCGGGACGCCGGGCAACTCTTCGATCAGCCGGCCGAGCTGATAGCCCCAAGCGCCGATCCAGCCGCCGAAGAATCCCTCACCATCGCTCGGAGGCAGGTCGATGCCAGCGAAGGGATCGTCGGTCAGCACCTCGACCGGATCGAACGCGATGAGCGCTTCGCCGTGGTGCCAGGCGCCGATCAGCGCGACCAGGCGTTCACGATCGCGGAACCGGCGGAGTACGTCGAGTGGTTCGAGCGTGATGTCGAGCCGACGACGAACCGGCTCAGTCCCCGCTGGTCTCGCCAATGACTTCCGCCCCCAGCTCACGACTCAACAACAGCTCAGGGTCGATGTCCTCATGGTCGACGACAGGATCATCGCGATCGGCGGATGCATCGGGGTTGCTGTCCTCGGCCGACGGCTGCTCGTTCATCGCTTCACGTGCGGCAGCCGACGATGCACGAGGTGGTGCCGGGGCTTCAGGCTCGACCGACTCAGGCGCAGGGTCCGGTGTCGGGGATGACGAAGCGGCAGGCCGAGCGCTCGGATCGACGATTGCCTCGATCGTCCAGGTGACACCGAGCACGGAGTGCAGCGCCTGCTGGACGTATTCGTCGGAGCGGCTGCTGACGAATGAGTCACGCGCACCCGGGTTGACGAGGGCGATGGTCAAGGTGGTCCCGTCCAGGGACATGACCTGAGCGTTCTGGCTCAACATCACCCAGGCAAAGCGCCGCAGCTCGCGAATCTTGTCGAGCACGTCTGGCCACAGACGGCGTACGTCCGCGATCGTCATCGACCCAGCGGGGGCGGCGGGAGCAGGCTCGGGCTCGAGTTCGGCAAGTGCTGCCTCGACCGCGACCTCAGGCTGCGGGGTTTCTATGGGCTCAGCCGGCGCGGTTTGCTCGATGACTTCCTCTGGCTCAACCGGCGGCGCAGGCTCCTCGCGCGGCGCCGGCTTGGCGGCAACCGGAGCGGCAGGAGCGGCTGCTGCTGGTGCGGGAGCAGCACCGCCGTCGATCGACAGGCGACGCTCCAGGCGGTCGAGGCGGGCCTGGAATCCCTGGGTCGAGTTGTCGGATCCGGGTACGAGGATCCGCGCGCACATCAGCTCGAGCAGCAGGCGCGGGGCGGTGGCTCCGCGGAACTCCATCAGCGCCGCGTTGACGATGTCAGCGGCACGCGTGAGCTCGGACGGACCGAATCCGCTGGC
>JAKFCR010000070.1:0-5191 GCA_036676545.1 Aeromicrobium sp.
CATCGCCTGGTTGGTGTTCCTCGGCGTCTTCCCGACCGCGATCGGCTTCAGCACCTGGGCCTACGCGCTCAAGCGCCTCACGGCTGGGCAAGTTGCGTCGACGACCTACCTCGTACCCGCCGTCGCGACACTGATCTCCTGGGCCTACCTCGGCGAGATCCCCACAGCCTTGGCCTTCATCGGCGGCGGCCTGTGCCTGCTCGGAGTGACGGTCACTCGCCTCAAGCGTCGTACGGCAGTTGTCGTCGAACCGGCGCCTACGTCAGGGCAAGCCTGACGGCAGCCTGTACGTGGAGCGCTGTTGTCGGGAACACCGGCAGTTTGACGTGTGACTGGTCGATGAGCAGCTCGATCTCGGTGCAGCCGAGGATCACGCCCTCCGCGCCATCGGCTTGGAGCCGCTGGATCGCGTCGAGGTAGAACGCCCGCGACTCATCGCGTACGACACCCAGGCACAGCTCGTCGTAGATGATTTCGCTGACGCGCTTGCGATCGTCCGGACCGGGCAACACGACCTCGAGCCCGTGCTGCCTGAGCCGATCGACATAGAAGTCCTGCTCCATCGTGAAGATGGTGCCGAGCAGCCCGACCTTGGTGATCCCTGCGGCATTCACCGCTTCAGCAGTGGTGTCACCCAGGTGGATGAACGGTACTGACACAGCGGCCTCGATACGTGCCGCGACCTTGTGCATCGTGTTGGTGCACAGCACGATCAGGTCGGCTCCGGCACCCTGCAGTCGTTCAGCCGCCTCGGCCAGGAGCGCGCCGGCGTCATCCCAGCGGCCTTCGACCTGCATCGCCTCGATCTCGGCGAAGTCGACCGAGTGCATCAGGATCTTCGCCGAGTGCAGGCCGCCGAGCTGATCGCGTACGAGCTCGTTGGCCAGCCGGTAGTACTCGGCGGTGCTCTCCCAGCTCATGCCGCCGAGCAGGCCGATCGTCTTCATCCGATGAGGTCGGTGACCAGGTCTCGCAGAATGCCGAAGCCGTTCTGCGTCAGGATCGACTCGGCATGAAACTGCACGCCGCGATAGTGCGGGCCGGCGAGCAGGTGGATGTCACCGGTCTCGGGATCGGTCTCGACCGTGACGCCCTCAGGCAGGCCGCCGGACGGCACGCGGGCGACGAAGGTGTTGTAGAAGCCGACGACCTCCGGGCGCTCGAGCACCTGCAGCTTGCTCTGCGTGCCCTGGAAGACGATGTCCTTGAACGCGAGGTCGAGCCCGATCTGGTGGCTGAGCGCCTGGTGACCGAGGCATACGGCGAGGAACGGCCGCTTCGTCTCGAGCAGTCCGGCGACGACACCGTGCAGCACTGACATCTTCGGATCGTTGATCTCTCGCGGGTCACCGGGCCCCGGGCCAACGACGACGAGGTCGTAGCCGTCGAGATCGCCATCGGCATAGACGTCGTGGCGAACGATGTCGGTCGTCATGCCGAGCACGCCGAACACGTGCGACAGCATGTTGACGAAGTCGTCCTCGCCGTCGACGATCACGACTCGCTTGCCGACGAGCGACGGAACGGGAGCGGCGCCGGACTGGTCAGTGAGCCAGAACTGGCTGAGTCGTTGGTTGCGTGAGCCGAGCGCGATGATCACGTCGTCCTCGCGAGTGAACGCGTCAAAGCCCTCGACGGGTTCGGGCGCCGCGTCGACGAGGCCGAACGCGCTGAGGATGCCCGAGGCCTTGGCCCACGTCTCCTTGGTCTCGTACATCGGGTCGGAGTCGCGTACGAGGGTCGCACCGGCGGTGACCATGAGGTTGCCCTCGAGGTCGACGTCTGCGGTACGGATCAGGATCGGCGCATCGGCGCGCGGCATGCCATCTGCATCGCGGCCGATCAGGGCGGCAACGGCCGCGTAGTAGCCGCGACCCTCGGCCTCGTACTGCTTGATCAGTCGGCAGGCGTTCTCGACCGGGCTGCCCGTGACGGTGGCCGCGAACATCGAGTCACGCAGCACCTCATTGACGGTGCGGTGGGTGCGTCCGGCGAGGAGGTACTCGGTATGTACGAGGTGCGTCATCGGCTTGAGGTACGGCCCGAGCACGAGTCCGCCCTCATGGCAGATGTCGCACATCATCTTGAGCTCTTCGTCGACGACCATGAAGAGCTCGTAGATCTCCTTCTCGTCCTTGAGGAATGAGAGGAGCTCACGCTTCTTGTCAGCATGCGTCTCGAGGCCGCGCATGCGGAACGTGCCGCTGATGGGGTTCATCCGGACCTGGCCGGCCTCGACGCTGACATGGCGCTCGGGGCTCGCGCCGATCAGATAGCGGTCGCCCGTGAAGATCAGGAACGTCCAGAACGCACCGCGCTCGCGCTCGAGCAGGCGGCGGAACACCGTGAGCGCCCGCTCATGACCCCAGTCGGAGACCTGGGCGCGGAAGTGACGGCCGATCACGAGGTTGGCACCCTCGCCCTGGCCGATCTCGTCATCGATGATCTGGCGTACGACGGCGGCGTAGTCGTCATCGCTGGTCTCGAACCCACCCCGATCGGCGAACTCAATCGGCAGATCGGGCAGCGACGGCAGCAGCTCGGCGATCGGCACCTCGGCCGAGAAGTCGACCGCGATCGACGTCAGCGGGGTGCCGTCCTGGTGTGCCTCGAAGCCACGCTCGCGCACCTGCGCGAACGGCACGAGCACCAGGTGGTCCCATCCCTCGCCCGAGCCCGGGACTGCAGGGATGTCGGCGAGCGAATCGAGATCCGTACGCGTACCGCCGACGAGCGTGACGGTGTCGGCGTCGCGCACCCTGATGAGTGCGAACGCCGGCTGCGCAAGGAGATCGTCGAGCTGGGTCATGAGGGCTCGATCCTATCGGCGGCAGTTGAAGGGCTGGTGCCATGCTGGGCGGCATGGACATTGACGTCGACCTGATCAGGCGCGATCTGGCCCAGCTCGTCAACATCCCGAGCGTCGGCGGCTCAGATGCCGAGATCGCTGCACAGCGCTGGAGCGCGGCGACGTTGACCGGTCTAGGCCTTGAGGTCGACCAGTGGAAGCTCGACCTCGACGACCTGCGCGCCGATCCTGACTACCCCGGCGAGGAGGTCGAACGCGAGGAAGCCTGGGGCGTCGTCGGGGTCTCGGGTTCAGGCACTCCCGCCCTCATCCTCAACGGGCACGTCGACGTCGTACCGCCCGGCGAAGCCGAGTCGTGGGCCAACGGCGATCCGTGGCTGATCCGCGAGGACGCTGGGCGTTGGTACGGACGCGGCGTGTGCGACATGAAGGGTGGCGTCATCGCGATCATCGCTGCTGCCCGCGCCGTCAGCGATCTCGATCTAGTTCGTCCCTATGCCGTCCACACCGTGATCGGCGAGGAGGACGGCGGGCTCGGTACGTTCGCCACTTTGCTCAGAGGACACACGGGAGAGGCATGTGTCATCGCAGAACCGACCGACCGGCAGATCGTGTCCGCCAACGCCGGCTCGCTGACGTTCAGGATCGAGGTGCAGGGCAGGTCGACTCACGGCTCGATGCGTGCCGCTGGGCGCAGCGCAATCGACGCCTTCGAGGTGCTCAACCGTGCGCTCCGCGAGCTTGAGACCGTACGCAACGCGGCCCCGCCGGCACCGTTTGGAGAGCTGCCCTGGCCCATCAGCGTCGGCATCCTGCATGCCGGTGACTGGGCCAGCACGGTGCCCGATCAGCTGGTCGCTGAAGGCCGGTATGGCGTGATGCCGGGTGAGTCATTTGCGGACGCCAAGCGTGCCTTCGAGCGAGCGATCGCAGCCGCCGAGGATGAGTGGCTCGCCGACAACCCGCCGACTGTCACCTGGCCCGGTGGGCACTTCGCCGCCGGCACCCTCCCCGACGAGCATCCGTTCGGCACGGAGGTCGCCGCAGCCGTCACCGCCAGCGGAGCACCGCGCCCCCAGCTCGTCGGTGCACCGTATGGATCTGATCTACGTCAGTACGCGGCGGCGGGCATACCAACGCTGCAGTACGGACCTGGCGCGATCATCGATGCGCACGCGATCGACGAGAACGTATTGATTGACGAGGTCGTGGCGTGTGCCCGTGCATACGCCACGCTGATCGTCGCCCGTTGCCGTTAGTGCGGCATCCGGCGAAATGCGCCGGTCGCCCACATGCTCCACACCACGAGAACTGCCGGGATGGCCAGTATCCCTAGAGCAACGGCGACCTCGAACGTGCCAAATCCGTTCATATTCCAGAATGTAGCGCGACCGGGGGTCATTCCTGGGCAGCGCGGGGTGAAGCGTCGAGCGGCGCATAATCCGCGACCGTGATGGTCCCGCCGGGCTCGAACGTCACGGGCTGGAGACCGACTGGGACACCGTCTGCGAACGTGACGATCGTGACCTGTGCGCTGCGGCGGAGCTTGCTGCCCAATGCGAAGGCATAAACGGCGCCGCCGGTCGATCCGGTCGACAAGGTCGTCGTCGAGCGACCGTTCAGCCCGGTTACGAGAGTTGGACCGACCTGTCGATGCAGGTGACCAGAGAGCACGAGGTCGGCGCATCCGGAGGCAGCGGCCTGCTTGGCCGACGACGGACTGTGGACCGCGATGACGTTGATCCCACCGTCGTCGCAGGCGGCCTTTGTCAGCTCGGTGTCCTGCGACTTGATCGCGGCAATGTTGTCGGACTCGTTGCCGTTGTAGCCAGCGGTCAGACCCGAGCTACGTGGGTCACTGCTGCCGAGGAACCGTACGCCGTCGACGGTGGCCGGCTTGCCATCGAGGACCGTGAAGTCCTTGTCCTTCATCTGCTTGGTGATGGTCGGCCCGGTGTCATGATTACCGGCGACCGAGACGATCTCGAAGCCGTCGAACTCGCGAGCCAGCGAGTTGAGGCTGAACGTCTCCCAGCTCTGACCGCTCGAGGTGTCATCGCCGAGGTCGATCAGCATCGTGGCCTGAGCCCGGTCGGCGACAGCTCGAGCGACCGGGTCCATGCCGATGTTGTCGTGGCGGTCGGTCACGACCAGCGCCGTGGTCTCACCGTCGAGCGGCGTACGTACGATCACCGACTTGGCCGTCTCGGCCAGCGTGCCGTAGAACGAGACTGAGTCGCGATATGTCGACAAAGCGCCTTCTACGATCGCCTTGCTGCCGCTCGTGGAGGCGCCTTCGGCGATCTCGACATGGTCGAGCACGGGGTCTGCCGGCAACAGTGGGAAAACCGTTCCGATCGGCACCCAGGCAGCGTCGTCTGA
>JAKFCR010000071.1:0-10223 GCA_036676545.1 Aeromicrobium sp.
GACATGGACATGGACATGGGCGACGGAATGCTCAGCGGCTCGGACATGCGAACTCTCGCCAAGGCGACCGGCGAGGAGTTCGACCGCCTGTGGCTCACCGGGATGATCAGCCACCACGACGGTGCTGTCGAGATGGCCGAAGACGTCCTCGAGGACGGGAAATCGGCCGATGTCGCCGCCTTGGCTCGCGACATCATCAAGGCGCAGAAGGCCGAGATTGCCACCATGAAGGGCCTCCTCTCATGACCCAGACACCCCCCGGATACAGCGACGACAAAGTCGCCGTGCTCAAGCGACTCAAGCGCATCGAAGGTCAGGTACGTGGGCTGTCCCGCATGGTCGAGGACGACACCTACTGCATCGACGTACTGACCCAGGTCTCCGCCACAACCAAGGCGCTCGAAGCCGTGGCCCTCAAGCTGCTCGACGAGCACTTGGCCCACTGCGTCGTCAACGCCGCCCGCGCCGGCGGCGAGGAGTCCGACACCAAGATCAAAGAAGCGTCCGACGCCATCGCGCGCCTCGTACGTTCATAAGGAAGGAACGACATGACAACCCAGACCTACCCCGTCAATGGGATGACCTGCGGTCACTGCGTTGCAGCCGTCACCGAGGAGCTCAGCGCGCTCGAAGGCGTGACTGACGTGTCCGTTGACCTGGTCGCAGGCGGTACATCGCCCGTCACGGTCACCAGCACTGACCCACTCGACCCCGCCCTCGTCGCCGAAGCCGTCGACGAGGCTGGCTACGCACTCGCAGGTCCGCGCGACCTGCCGCTGGCATGACTACCCACAAGCTCGACATTGGCGGCATGACCTGCACGTCGTGCGCGATGCGAGTCGAGAAGAAGCTCAACAAGCTCGACGGTGTCACCGCCACGGTCAACTACGCCACCGAAAAGGCCAGCATTGAGGCTGGAGATGACGTCGACGTACAGACTCTGATCGACACCGTCGCAAAGACGGGCTACTCCGCAAAGGTGCGGCCGCCGGCAGGTCACGAGCACGCGCCTGAGATGGACCACTCCGACCACGAGGGTCTGCACGGAGCCGCCTCGATGCTGCAACGATTCAAGATCTCCGGGCTCCTGACCATCCCGGTCGTGTTGGTGTCGATGATCCCGGCCCTTCAGTTCGACAACTGGCAGTGGCTCGTCTTCGCACTGGCGTCTCCGGTCGTGATCTGGGGCGCCTACCCGTTCCACAAGGCAGCCTGGACCAACGCCCGGCACGGTGCGGCGACCATGGACACGCTCGTCAGCGTCGGAGTCGGCGCTGCCTACCTCTGGTCGGTGTGGGCCCTGTTCTTCGGCGATGCAGGCATGGCCGGTATGACCATGGAGTTCACCTGGCTGGCCAGCAGTGGCGGCCATGACGAGATCTATCTCGAGGTCGCCAGCGCCGTCACGGTGTTCATCCTCGCTGGCCACTACCTCGAGGCCAACGCCAAGAAGCAGTCGAGCGCTGCCCTGCGAGCATTGATGGATCTTGGCGTCAAAGAGGTGACTGTGCTCCGCGACGGCGCAGAGACTCGCGTCGCCCTGACGGATCTCCACGAGGGCGACCTGTTCGTAGCGAGGCCCGGAGAGAAGATCGCGACTGACGGTGTCGTGGTCGAAGGCAGCTCGGCCGTGGACGAATCCATGTTGACCGGCGAGTCCGTGCCCGTCGAGGTCGTCGTCGGGACCGCGGTCACTGGTGCCACCATCAACCAGAGCGGTCGGCTCGTCGTTCGCGCCACGGCGGTTGGTTCAAACACGCAGCTCGCTCAGATGGCACGCCTGGTCGAGGAGGCGCAGGAAGGCAAGGCCGACGTACAACGCCTGGCCGACCGGATCTCCGCATGGTTCGTACCTACCGTCATCGTGCTCTCGCTGGCGACCCTCGCCACGTGGCTGATCATCGGCAACTCGGTTACCGAGGCCTTCACCGCCGCGGTCGCGGTCCTGATCATCGCCTGCCCCTGCGCCCTGGGCCTGGCGACTCCGACAGCCTTGATGGTCGGCACGGGTCGAGGTGCCCAGCTCGGCATCCTGATCAAGGGCCCCCAGATTCTGGAGTCGACCCGCAAGATCGACACGATCGTGCTCGACAAGACAGGCACGGTCACCAGCGGAGAAATGAGCGTCGTCTCCGTCGACCCAGCGCCCGGGGTGGACCCGACTGAGCTGCGACTCGTTGCCGCCTCGCTCGAGCATGCGTCGGAGCACCCCATTGCCCGGGCTGTCGCAACACTCGCCACACCCGTCGCCGTCGAAGCGTTCTCCAATGAGGCCGGCTTCGGAGTCAAGGGTTCGGTGGAAGGACGCAGTGCACTGGTGGGTCGCCCGTCGTGGTTGGCCGAGCAAGGAGTCGAGACCCCAGCCAGTTCCGGGGCTCAAGGCACAACCGTCGCGGTCGCGTGGGACGGGGTCTTCCGTGGCACGATCACGGTCGCCGACACCATCAAGCCCTCCTCCGCAGATGCGATCGGCCGACTCCGAGCACTGGGCCTCGAGCCGGTGCTGCTGACCGGCGACAACAAAGCTGTCGCCGAGTCGGTCGGCGCCGAGGTCGGCATCACCCGCGTCATTGCCGATGTCACGCCAGCAGACAAGCTGCGTACGATCCATGAACTCCAGGCCGAAGGCCGCGTCGTCGCCATGGTCGGCGATGGTGTCAACGATGCTGCGGCCCTCGCCGGATCAGACCTCGGTGTCGCGATGGGCACCGGTACGGATGTTGCAATCCAGGCATCGGACCTCACCCTGGTCAAGGGAGACCTTGCCACGGCCGTGGACGCTGTGCGGCTCTCGCGCGCGACACTCCGCACGATCAAGGGCAACCTGTTCTGGGCTTTCGCCTACAACGTCGCGGCCATCCCGCTGGCGGCACTTGGGCTGCTCAATCCCCTGATCGCAGGCTTCACGATGGCGTTCAGCTCGGTGTTCGTGGTGACCAACAGCTTGCGGTTGCGACGATTCAAGGCTTGAGGAGCGCGATCAGCTCGAGCTCGTCGCCGCGGGAGAGCCCAGCCTTCCGTTCTCGCTCCAGACCCTGGTCGCGCTCGTACGTCAGAGTGTCGGCCAGGGTCTCGGCAAGCGGGCGGCGTACGAGGCCGTGCGCCAGCGAGCGGGCGTCATCCATCAACCCCATGCCGTGGTGACTTGCAGGGAGCCAAAGCGGAAGCGACCGCGGTCCCATCCATTCCTCGACCTCGCGCTCCCGCAGCCAGTCCTCGCCCGCGAGCACCTGCTCGCCGGTGAAGTCGGCGGCCTCGGCCGACAACCGCACCAGATCACCGACCGTCATACGCTCGCCGGCACCGTGGACGATGCCGGTCACCTTCGCCTCGGCCGCTTCGACGATCCACTGCGCCAGATCGCGGACGTCGATCACCTGCATCGGCTGGTCAGCGACATCCGGCACCAGCACTGGCTCGTCGCCAGCCTGCGCGAACCGGGCCACGTAATAGCCGAGGCGGTCTGAGCGATCACCGGGGCCACCGATCAGCCCCACGCGTACGACGAGGTGGTGGGGCAGGCTGCGCACGATCTGCTCGCAGGCCACCTTCCCTTCGCCGTACGTCTCGGGTCCGGCGACATCGTCGTCAATAGGGTCGAGCAGCGGCGAGTCCTCCGTGAGTGGTCCGCTCTGGTCGGCATAGACCGAACCCGTCGACACCAGCGTCCAGTGCGACGCGGTGCCACCAAGCACCTCCACGGCCGAGCGCACTTGGCGCGGCTGCCGGGACACGTCGATCACCATGTCCCAGCGCTGGTCGATGACCTTCTCGTAAGCGCTGGGGTCATCCCGATCGCCCCGTACGAACGTCGCCGCCGGCGGTGCCTCGCCCGACTCACCGCGCGCCAGACAGGTGACGTCGTGACCACGCATCACGGCATGGTGCGCGATCTGCCCGCCCAGCCATGACGTACCGCCCAGGACCAGAACTGTGCTCATGCCTTCACTCGACCACGCCGTCGCAGCTGCCGCCAGAGATGTTCACTCCCGGCGCAAACACACGCCGTACGCCATCCGGCTGGCGAGTCACCACGACGGGCATAGCATCGAGGGCATGACTCTCATGACTGTCAGCGGCAACGTCTTCTTCCGCGAGCGCATCGCGGTTCCGCCCGGAGCGATTGCCACGATCAAGCTGGTCGACACCGATGGTGAGGTCCTCGCCGCCACAGCGGTCGACGCACCAGGAGTGCCGGTCGAGTTTTCGGTGACCGTGGACTCTGAGTTCGTACCCGACCCGTCAAATCTGCTCGTATGGGCGATCCTCCGTACCGAAGTCGGTGTGTGGGGAACCACCGAGCTCGTTCCCGTCGAAGGCGACGCCACTGCAGTCTTGCTGACGAAGATCGACGGCGACTGATGCCGGGCGGCGGTGGGGGTGGCGGCCGCGGTGGTGGTGGAAGCAAGATCACCCACATCCCGGACGAAGAGCTGAAGTCCGGCGACAACAGGCCCATCCTTCGCCGCATCGCGCGGATGCTCCGGCCCTATCGCGGTCAGATCATCCTGGTCGCCATCGCCGTAGTTGCGTCCGCGGTCCTCACTTCCATCGTCCCGTTCCTGACGAAGGCAGTGTTCGACAAGGCGCTCTTCCCCCCGGTCGGCAAACCTGACCTCACCTTGCTGTGGTGGCTCTTCGGGTTCATGTGCCTGATCCCGGTTGTGACCGCACTGATCGGCATCGGGCAGAACTGGCTCACGTCGACGATCGGCAACTCGGCGATGGCCGACCTCCGCAGTGACCTGTTCGCTCACCTCCAGAAGATGGAGCTCGCGTTCTTCACCGCGACCAAGACAGGTGCGATCCAGTCACGCCTCGCGAACGATGTCGCCGGCGTACGTACGGTGCTCACCGACACCGCCACGACGATCCTGCAGAACACGGTGACCGTCACCGCAGCATTCGTGTCGATGGTGATCCTGTCGTGGCAGCTGACGATCCTGACGCTGATCGTGATGCCGCTGTTCGTCTACATCCAGCTGCAGGTCGGCAAGCGCCGGCAGAAGCTCGCCCGCAAGACCCAGGAGTCGCTGTCGGAGATGACGGCGATCACCGAGGAAGCACTCAGTGTCTCCGGCATCCTGCTGTCGAAGGTGTTCAACCGCTCGGAGGCGGAGGTCCAGCGCTACCGCGAGGCCAACCGCAACCAGACCAAGCTCCAGGTCGACCAGGCCATGACCGGTCGCGCGTTCTTCGCCACCGTGCAGACGTTCTTTGCGCTCACCCCCGCGCTGGTCTACTTGGTCGCGGGATTCATGCTCAACAACGGCACCTCGCTGACCGCCGGAACGCTCGTCGCCTTCACCACCGTTCAGGCGCGCCTGCAGATGCCGCTGCTCCAGCTGATGCGGGTGACCCTCGACGTACAGACCTCGCTGGCGCTGTTCCGCCGCATCTTCGAGTACCTCGACCTGAAGCCGGCCATCACCGAGCGGCCCAATGCGCTGACGGTCAACCCGGCGACCGTGCGGGGTGAGATCGAGTTCCGGGACGTGTTCTTCCGCTACCCCGAACCCCGCTCACTCACGGGAGACACTCGTGGCGATCGCTTCGGTGACAGTGGCGTGCGCATCGATCGCGAGGAGGGAGAGTCGCCGCCCGAGAAGTCCTGGGCCCTCGCCGATGTCTCGTTCAAGGTCATGCCTGGACAGCTCGCCGCGATCGTCGGTCCGTCCGGCTCCGGCAAGACCACCGCGACATACCTGGTGCCGCGCTTCTACGACGTCACCGATGGCGCCGTGCTGCTCGATGGCACTGACGTGCGCGACCTGACGATGGGATCGCTCGCCGATTCCGTCGGCATGGTCACCCAGGAGCCCTACCTCTTCCACGGCACGATCCGCGACAACATCGCGTACGCCAAGCCCGACGCGAGCGCCGACGAGATCGAGCAGGCCGCGCGCGATGCCAACATCCACGAGCGAATCATGTCGTTCGCCGACGGGTACGAGACGATCACCGGCGAGCGCGGCTATCGCCTCAGCGGTGGCGAGAAGCAGCGGCTCGCCATCGCGCGTGTCTTGCTGATGGACCCGCGCATCCTGATCCTCGACGAGGCCACCTCGGCGCTCGACACCGAAACCGAGCGCCTCGTACAAGACGCGCTCGAGCGGGCGACGCACAACCGTACGACGATCGCGATCGCTCACCGGTTGTCGACGATCCACAACGCCGACGTCATCTTCGGACTCGAGGACGGCAAGCTCGTCGAGCAGGGCACCCACGATGAGCTGCTCAAGCTCGGCGGCCTCTATTCACGTCTGTACGTCGAGCAGTTCGGCTCGGGCCAGATCGAGGCGCGATTCACCGACGGTGTGCGATTCACCGACGGCAAGACCTACTGCGACAAGCCGAGCCGCGACGAGCGACGAGCGGACATCTCGTTGTGACGGAGTTCCGACGGGGCCGCGCGTACGACCCTCGCACGCCCGAAGATGGCGCACGCATCCTCGTCGACCGGCTCTGGCCTCGCGGTCTGAAGAAGGAAGCTGCCGACCTCGACCTCTGGCCCAAGGATGCGACGCCGTCGACCGATCTTCGGAAGTGGTTCCACGCCAACCCCGATCAGGTCGAGGAGTTTGCCGAGCGCTACCGGGCCGAGCTCGCCCAAGCCGGTGAGGCGCTCGACGAGATCCGCAGTGCCGGTGAGGTCGTGACGCTTCTGACAGCCAGCAACGACGGCGAGCACGTGAAGGTGCTGCTCGAGATCCTCGACGAGGACTAGAAGGCCAGGCCGACGTACTTGGTCTCGAGATACTCCTCGATGCCCTCGGTGCCGCCCTCGCGACCGAAGCCGCTCGACTTCATACCGCCGAACGGAGCGGCGGGGTTCGAGACGATGCCCTGGTTGATGCCGACCATGCCGGTGTCGAGTGCTTCGTAGACGCGCACCGCGCGGGCATAGTCCTGCGTGAAGGCGTACGCGACCAAGCCGTACTCGGTGTCGTTGGCCATCCGTAGCGCCTCGGCCTCATCCGTGAAGGTGAAGATCGGCGCGACAGGCCCGAAGATCTCCTCGGTACGCAGTCGGGCCGAGTCGGGGACCTGTGTCAGGACCGTGGGTGGGTAGAAGTAGCCGTCGCCCTCAAGCGCGGTGCCACCCGTCAGTGCCTTGGCGCCCTTGCCGACGGCGTCGTCGACCAGCTCGGCAACCTTGTCGCGCTGCTTGGCCTCGACCAGCGGACCGACGTCGATACCGTCCTCCGTGCCACGACCAATCGTCAGCGCCGCCATCTTGGTCGACAGCTTGGCACCGAACTCCTCAGCGATGGACTCGTGCACGATGAACCGGTTCGCGGCGGTGCATGCCTCACCGATGTTGCGCATCTTGGCGAGCATCGCGCCTTCGACCGCCTTGTCCAGATCGGCATCGTCGAAGACCAGGAACGGCGCGTTGCCACCCAGCTCCATCGAGACACGCAGGATGCCCTCGGCGCTCTGCTCGATCAGCGTTCGACCGACCTCGGTCGAGCCGGTGAACGTCAGCTTGCGCAGCCGCGGGTCGCGAATGATCGGCTCCATGACCGGGCCGGTGTTGGTCGTCGTGACGATGTTCAGCACACCCTTGGGGAGCCCGGCCTCGGCCAGGATGTCGGCGAGCCGCAGCATCGAGAGCGGCGTCAGTGCCGCGGGCTTGACCACCATCGTGCAGCCGGCAGCGATGGCGGGCCCGATCTTGCGGGTGCCCATGGCCATCGGGAAGTTCCACGGCGTGATCATCAGGCACGGTCCGACAGGCTGCTTGAGCGTGAGCAGTCGGGTCGCGCCGTTGGGCGCCACCGAGTAGCGACCCGAGATGCGTACGGCCTCCTCGGCGAACCAGCGGAAGAACTCCGAGGCGTAGGCGATCTCGGACTTGCTCTCCTTGATCGGCTTGCCCATCTCGAGCGTCATCAGCAGAGCCAGCTCGTCGACCCGCTCAGTGATCAGCTCGTAGGCACCCCGCAGGATCTCCCCGCGATCTCTCGGTGGTGTGGCAGCCCACTCGTCCTGCATCGCGACAGCGGCATCAATCGCTGCCTTGCCGTCGGCCACGCTGGCATCCGCCACGTCGATCAGGTTGGCGCCCGTCGACGGGTCCTCAACACCGAATGTCTTGCCGCCTTCAGCGTCACGCCATTCGCCGCCGATGAACAGCTGGGGATGAACGATGCTGAGCACGTTCTTCTCGTCGGATGCAGTCATGTCGTCAGCCTAGGGCGTGTCTGGCGAATCCGCGGGGCCGATCCGAGCGGCGTCCGCGCCTGTCTGACAAGGCCGAGGGCCGAAGCCATACCAGGGTCGTCTAGCGAGGACCGAGAACGCAGTCAGACAGGATGCGGCGGCGTTCGGGCGCCGCGGGGATTTGCCAGACACGCCCTGGGACTGATGGCAAGCAACGTGCCGCTCAGGCTGTGCGTCGCTCCCGCACCCTCACGAACACGAACACCCCAATGACGAGTAGCACCAGACCGATCACGAGCTTCTGGAACAGCGAGGCATATGGCTCGACGTCGTCCCAGTTCTCACCCAGTCGATAGCCGGCGATGACGAAGATCGAGTTCCAGATCGCACTGCCCGCCGCTGTCAACGCAACGAATGCGCCGAAGTGCATCCGCTCCACGCCAGCCGGGATCGAGATGAGGCTGCGGAAGATCGGCACCATTCGACCGAAGAAGACGGCCTGGCCACCGTGCTTGGCGAACCATGCCTCCGTACGTTCCAGGTCACTCACCTTGAGGAGCGGGGTCTTGTCGAAGATCCAGACGGCGCGGTCCCTGCCGAAGATGGCGCCGAGCCAATAGAGCACGCACGCTCCGAAGACCGATCCGACGGTGGTCGCGATCAGCGCTCCGGCCAATGAGAACGTTCCCTGACTCGCAGCAAACCCTGCCAACGGGAGGATGATCTCGCTCGGGATCGGCGGGAAGAAGTTGTCGAGCGAGACTGCCAAGGCGGCGCCGAACAAGCCCAGCTTGTCCATCAGGTCGACCGTCCAACCCGCGAGTCCCGAATCTGGGGCGTTGCCTGTCTCAACGGCAAGGGCGGTCAGTAGTGTCACGGGCATGAGCCTAACTCCCACGCTCCAGCGCTCTGCCGTGGTTGCCGGGATCGTCGGACTCGCCCTCATCGGCGGCGGCTTCGCCATGATCGGCACATCGGAGAATGGACAGAGACAGACGCCCGCTCTGAGCATGCCCAAGAAGTCTCTCGACCTGGTCGATACGACAACGCCAGCCGAGAACGCGATCGCCGTCTCGAACCGCCTGTACGCCTCGTCGCCTGTCGTACTCGTCGCCAGCTCGTCCGACCCAGCGGCCCAGGACCTGGCCGTCGACATCGCGAACCGGCTCACCGCTCCCGTGCTGATCGATGATCCGGCGACCGAGGCCGAGGTCAAACGACTTGGCCCCTCGAAAGTGCTGACCTTCGGAACGACGAGCTCGTACGACGATGGACGCGCGGTCACTCCGTCAACGGCCGGCAAGGAAGTTGCCCGCACACGCACCGCGTACGACATCGCCTCGGCCCCACAGCGCGACGTCATCGTGCTGACCGGTTCACTGAAGAAGAACGCCGTCGCGGTGGCCACGGCGACCAACGCCGGGGCCACGGTCTTGGAGGTTCCCCGCGGCGATCCCCGCGGTGTGCCGGAAGTCGCCAAGGCGATCGCAGCTGCTCCCAAGGCTCCCGTGATCGCACTCGGCCCGCAGTTCACCGCCGACCTGGAATACACACTGTCCGCCGTCCGCTCAGGTGTGGAGCAGTTCGGCGGCGGCCATCTCGCGTTCCCCGGGCGCACTATGGTCGCGCTCTACGGCCATCCATCGACCAGTGCGCTCGGCGTGCTGGGTGAGCAGAACGTCGCGAAGTCGATCAAGCGTGCCAAGCTGCTGGCGACCAAGTACCGCAGGGTGGTCAAGACACCCGTCGTGCCGACGTTCGAGATCATCGCCACGGTGGCGTCCGCCGGCGCAGGCAAGGACAAGAACTACTCGCGCGAGACCCCAATTCGCGACCTGCTGCCCTTGATCGACGCTGCCGAGAAGAACGGCGTGTACGTCATCATCGACCTGCAGCCCGGACGTACGGATTTCCTGACCCAAGCGAAGAGGTACCGGTCGCTGCTGAAGCGCCCACACGTCGGCCTCGCGCTCGACCCGGAGTGGCGACTACGCCCGCGTCAGAAGCACCTGACACAGATCGGCAAGGTGTCGGTCAACGAGGTCAACAGGGTCGGC
>JAKFCR010000072.1:0-2573 GCA_036676545.1 Aeromicrobium sp.
CCTTGCCGCCGCCCAGGGCAGCGCCGCCGATCAGTTCGTCATGACCTCGTACTACCGCGACAACATCGGCATCCCCGAGATTGGCGTCGTCGGCAAGGAGCTGTGGCGTCAGTCCGGTCTGACACCGGCGGACATCCAGACCGCGGTGCTCTACGACCACTTCACCCCGTACGTGCTGATGCAGCTCGAGGAGCTTGGCTTCTGCGGACGCGGCGAGGCCAAGGACTTCATCGCCAACGGCGCGATCGAGATCGGCGGCAAGCTGCCGCTCAACACGCACGGCGGCCAGCTCGGCGAGGCGTACATCCACGGCATGAACGGCATCGCCGAGGGCGTCCGTCAGATCCGCGGCACCTCGGTCAACCCAGTACCGGACGTCCAGAACGTGCTGGTCACCGCTGGTACGGGTGTCCCAACCTCAGGCCTTGTACTCGGGAAGTAGCCAGCCTCGGAGTCGAGCGAATTCAGTCGACGGGAGCGGGAGGCACCCTTGCGCGTCTATTGATCCTTGGACTTCTTCCGGAGAAACATGGAAATCGGGATAAATAGGGCAGCGAGCACTGCGTACAGATAGAGCCAATCACTCTCGAAGCCATTAATTGCCCAGCTTGCGACAACTGCAACCAGCGCTACGGCAAAGATTGCTATTTGGAGTCGTTCGGATCGTGACGTCATGAAACTAGTGTCCTCTTCATGAGGCCTCCCGGTTAGTCCCGAGCTGCCAGCACGCAGAGCCAGCCGGTCTCCTCTTCGTTGTTCGAGCGTTCGGTCCACTCGGTCGTGAGTCCTGCCCGGGCAAGCAGGTCGACGAAGTCTGCTTCGGTTCGTAGCGCCCGGTAGTACTGCTTGCCGGATTCGCCGATCTCGAAGCCGTCGCCTTCGCCGAGCGGTATCGATACGAGGAAGCGACCGGCGGGACGCAGCGACGCCGCGATCTTCGTGAGCACCGCGTCGAGGTCGTGGGACTCCACGTGCTGGAGGACGTGAAGGCAGACCACCGCGTCGTACGGTCCGCCGAGATCATCGTTGATGACATCCAGTGGGTCGACGTCCTTCCCGCGGTTGCGTTGGAAGTCGATGAACCCCTGGGTGATGTCGGTACGGCGGACCGTCAGGCCGGATTCCTCGAGCTGGTCGGCGTCCCACCCCGGGCCGGAGCCGATCTCCAGGACGTGCGCTCCAGGCATCGTCTCGGCCAGCTGGGTGAGGCCGCCGGTCAGGACGTGGCCGCCCTGGGTCTCGGCGGCGTACGCGTCGGCGATGACCTCGTACGACTCGACCGTCCGAGCGTTGGGCGAAGGCTCCATGCCTCCGACCCTAGGCCGGGATCAGCGGCGAGTCACGAAGCAGTCAGCCAGCGCCGGGCGATTGTCGTCGCCCACCGTGACCGTCACTGCGATGCCCTCGGGCTCGTCCCATGCGTTGATCGAGAGCGTCTCGCCCGGGAAAACCACTCCGGCGAAGCGGGCGCCGAAGCCGCCCACCTTGCTGGCGTCTCCGTCGAGGAGCAGGTCGATGACCTCGCGCAGCACGATCCCGTACGTTGCCAGTCCGTGCAGGATCGGCGCCGGGAATCCAGCACCGGCCGCAAATGCGGGGTCAGAGTGGAGCGGGTTACGGTCACCGCAAAGGCGGTAGAGCAGCGCCTGCTGGGGGGTGACTGTGTAGGACGCCGTGCCATCAGGTGCACGGTCGGGCACGGCGATGGCATTGCTCTCGCCGCGGTTGCCGCCCCAGCCGCCCTCGCCCTTGACGAAGATCGACGAGCGTACGCGCCATAGCTCGTCACCGTTGGGATCGACGGCGACACCTTCTTGCCAGATGACCGCCGCCTTGCCCTTGTCCCAGACGTCCGTGATGGTCGTCGTCAGCGTGGCCGAGCCCGAGGTGGGCAGCGGCGACGTGAGGTGGACTTCCTGAGCCCCATGAACGACCTGGGTCAGGGTGATGTCACAGCCCGGCAGATCGAGCGACGGGGGATTGGTCTCGTGGAACGACGGCGCAACAACGGCGAAGCTCGGCAGCACCTGGAGCGCATCGTTGTCGAGCGTCCAGCGGAGTGCGTCGGCGGACATGTTGTCACCCGGACGGGAGCCGGCGCCTACGGCGAGCTGGTAGAGCAGTACGTCGCTGCTGGTCCAGGAGAATTCCTGGGTACCGACGGTGGCACCGATGGCGACATCGGGATCGATTGGCATCAGGCTTTGCCCTTCGCAATGTCCTCAGCGGCGAGGTAACCGAACGTGAAGGCCGGACCGATCGTGGCGCCGGGGCCGGCGTACGTATGACCCATGACGGCTGACGAGACGTTGCCGGCTGCGTACAGGCCTTCGATGACCGAGCCGTCTGCGCGAAGCGCGCGTGCACGCTCGTCGGTGACGATGCCGCCCTTGGTGCCGAGGTCGCCGGGGACGATCTTGACTGCATAGAAGGGGCCCTGGTCGATGCTGTGCAGTGACGGGTTGGGCTTCACGCGAGGGTCGGCGTAGTAGCGGTCGTACGCGCTGTCGCCGCGGTGGAAGTCCTCGTCGTTGCCCGTCTTGGCGAAGCCGTTGAAGCGCTCGATCGTCGAC
>JAKFCR010000073.1:0-16101 GCA_036676545.1 Aeromicrobium sp.
ACCCCCGAGGTCGGGCGTGTCGCGAGCGCTTCAAGCGCATACGTCACACACTTCTCGAGTTAGGTGGTTGGACCCGCACATCATTCGCGGGACAAGCTCGATCTCAGGTTCGGCGCCGGCGTCGTGGTCGGCGTGGGAGCCGGACGTTCGGCGCCCCAGCGATCAAGCCGGAGCAACCGAACTATTCTGACAGACACGTCGCCGTAAAGACAAATCCGCCCCCGCTGGTGCTAGGAGCGGGTGATCGCCGCATTGGTCGCGCGTTCGAAGCCACTGACGACGGCTTGCAATGTCAGGGCGCGCAGGCGTTGGATCGTGAGCTCGAGGCGTGCTGACTGTTCGGCTGTACGTGGCATCGATCGGTAGGGCTCAAGCACCTGGCGGTTCAAGATGTCATTGAGGTCGTCACGGAGTGCCCGCATGTGCCGATCGATCGCCTTGCCTGCCTCCGTGATGCCGTCGACGGGGATCTCGACATCGAGCAGCTCCACTCCCATCTCGAATCCGGGAAGCGGTGAGTAGGTTCGTCCGATCTTCTCGAGCACGCCGGTCTCGACGAGCAGAGCGACCTCGTCGGCGGCCAGCTCTCGGCCTGCACGCACGTCGAGCTGCTGGCGGTCGAGCACCTCGGGACCGCTCGGTGACCACGACGTCAGCACGGCTCGCTGGACGGCGATGTCCTCGACCGTCGCATCGTTGGGGATCCGGCTCATCGCCTTCTCGATGGCGGCCATCGTGAAGCCGTGAGCCTGCAAGGCGCGTACGAGCGACAGTCGGGCCGCGTGCTCCGCTCCGTAGTAGGCGACCCGGCCACGACGGGTCGGCGGGGGCAAAAGGCCCAGACTCGCGTAGTAGCGCGTAGTGCGCACAGAGATGCCTGCGCTGTGGGCAAGTTCGTCGACGGTCTGCATGTCGTCGATGGCATCGGGGAGAGCGGTCACAGCGTGACAATATTACTGTCACAGTGATCGCGCAATTCTTTCTGGAATCTGGGCGAAGTTCTGAAGGGTGAGCCGTGACCTCGGTCACGCTCCCGTCGTTGAAGGCCTTGACGACCACGACAGATTTACTGTTACAGTTCCGGCGTCACATGGACGGCGAGGGCTCCCGACCCCCGCACATGACGACGGAGGTGACGGGTGCCATCAGTTGAGTCGGCCACCGCCGTACGTCGCTCCAAGGGACCTGGCCCGCTTCGCGACGCCTTGGAGATGCTCCGTCTGGGTCTCGGCGTCGCCCGCGCTGTACCCGCATCCATCTCCGCTCGACGATTCCCCGCCGAGGAGACGATCCGGCAGACCTGGTTCACGATCACGGTCTGCACACTCCCAGCCCTCGCGGTGTGCATTCCGTTCGGCGTGATCCTCGCGCTGCAGGTCAACGTGCTGGCCCAAGAGGTCGGCGCCACCGGATTCACCGGCGCCGGCAACACACTCGCCGTCGTACGCCAGGGCGCACCGATCATCACGGCATTGATGCTCTCGGGAGTTGCCGGCTCCGCCATTTGCTCCGAGCTCGGCTCCCGCCGCATCCGCGAAGAGATCGATGCGCTCGAGGTCATGGGCGTGCGGGTCGTCGAACGAGTGGTCCTCCCCCGCGTCATCGCCACCGTCATCGTGTCGATGCTGCTCAACGGAGTCGTGACGTTCTTCTCGATCGTCACCACCCTGTTGGTCAGCATCACCGTGCAGGACCTGTCCGCTGGTGGTTATCTCGCCTCGGTTGCGACGCTCGCCCGGCCGAGCGACATGGTGCTGTCCTTCGTCAAGGCCGGAATCTTCGGGACGATCTGCGCCGTCGTCGCCTCATACAAAGGGCTGAAGGTCGAGAACGGTCCGTCCGGCGTCAGCGATGCCGTCACCTCGGCAGTGGTCACCAACTTCGTGCTGCTGTTCGCGGCCAACTTCGTCATCTCCCAGGTGCAGGCAACGCTCTTTCCGGGAGGCGTTGCATGAGTGCCCTGGTCAAGGTCCTCGACGTCACCGTCGTCAATCCGCTCAGCCGCCTCGGCGACTTCCTGTGGTTCTGCCTGGTGGCGGTCGTGCAGATCCCTCTCGCGATCCGCCACTACCCCGCCCAGATCGGACGACACCTCGCCGAGGTGAGCCTCGGTGGCGGAGCGCTCGTGGTCGGTGGCGGCGCCGTCGGTGTCGTGTTCCTGATGTCGACCCTCACCGGCACAGAGGTCGGGCTCGAGGGCCACAACGGTCTCGACATCATCGGCCTGGCGCCGCTCGTGGGCTTCGTGTCGGGCTACGCCAACACCCGCGAGCTCGCACCGATCATCGTGGCGCTCGCGTTCGCTGCACGCATCGGGTGCGGCTTCACGTCACGCCTGGGCGCGATGCGTATCAGCGAGGAGATCGACGCCCTTGAGGCGATGTCGATCCGCCCCGTTCCGTACCTCGTCTCGACCCGCATCGTGTCGGCTCTCATCATGGTGATCCCGCTGTTCCTGCTGGGCCTGGTCGGCACGTACGTCACCACCGATCTGGTCGTCACGGTCTTCTACAACCAGTCGGCCGGCACGTACGACCACTACTTCTCGACGTTCGTGTCATTGATCGACGTGCTGTTGGCAGCCGTCAAGGTCGTCGTCCTGACCATCATGGTGACCTTGGTGCATTGCTACTACGGCTTCTTCGCCAGCGGTGGGCCCGAGGGTGTCGGCCGGGCGACCGGACGCGCCATCCGTACCAGCATCATCGGCATCACCCTGTTGGACATCGCCCTGACGCTCGCGCTGTGGGGCCCTGACCAGCAGGTGACGATCTCCGGATGAACACTGATCCCACCCGCCTGCAACGCCTGGTGATCGGCGCCATCGGTCTCGTGGCGACGACAGCTCTTGGCCTGTGGCTGACCTTGTCCTATTTCGGCGTCTGGACGAGCGACGCCAAGGTCTCCGTCGAGGTTGAGAGGATTGGAGACGCGATCGGGCCGGGTGCCAAGGTCCGCTATCACGGCATCATCGTGGGCCGCGTCCTACGACTGTCCGATCACGGCGACGGCTACCGCCTGCACCTGCTGGTGAACGAGGACCACTCGAAGTCAATCCCGTCGAACGCCACGGCCCGGATTCTGCCGAGCACCGTATTTGGGTCGGAGTATGTCGAGCTGTTGGCCGACAAGGATGCGGCCGGCGAGGCTCATCTGGTGTCAGGCGATGTGCTCGCCGCCGACAGCACCGAGGCGACCCTGAGCTTGATGAAGTCGTTCGACGAGGCCGAGCGACTGATCTCGGCCGTCGATGCCGAGGACGTCAACCGCATCACCGGCAAGCTCGCGCCCGCACTCGATGGCAAGGGCGACGACATCAAGGACTTCCTGGAGCGAACCGACCGAGTCGTGACCGATCTCAACCGCGATCTGCCCACCGTGTGGGAAACCTTGACTCTCGCCACAGGGGCGCTGGACACGATCGCCGACCTAGAACCTGACCTCACCTCGGCAATCGGTCATTCGCGTACGACCACTGACACGATCGCCGAGCAGGACAAGACGATCGGCTCCGTCCTCAACGGATCAGCCAACGTTGCCGAACGCGCCGACACACTGCTCGCCGGACTCGACGACGTACTTCTGACCTTCGTCCAGCGTCTCGAGCGGCTGACCGATCTGGCTGCTGACAACGGACCCGCGGTGCAGCAGATCCTCGCGAACTTCGCCAAGACGGGCACGAACGGTGCCGCCGGCGTCGACGACAACGCAATCCAGATGATCGGCACGATCGGCCTCGACATACCGCACGCCTACACAGCCGCAGACTGCACTCGCTACGGACCCACGCTGATCGCCACGAACTGCGGCGATCCGGTCCCTGGCGAGGCTCCCGCTGAGGCGACAAGTGGGGCCGCGGGCATCGACGGGCTCACCGAAAAGATCACCGCAATGCTTGAGCAGGCGGAGTCTGCCTCGAAGGACGACCGATCGGTCGCTGGCTCTGTCGCGGCGTTGCCCGGAACACCGTCGCAGACGCAGGAACCTCAAGGACTCTTCGAGATCCTTCGCGAACTTGGTCTTCTCATGGGGAGAACCACTCCATGACCCTTCTGCGTCGATACACCTGGGAGATCGCCGGACTGGTGGCGTTCACGGTGGTTGCTCTCGTCATGACGCTGACCGTCGCCAACACGCTTGCCCGTCGCGATGCTGGGGACACCACTCACTACTCGGCGTTGTTCAGCGATGCGTCCGGCATCCGCGTCGGAGACGACGTACGTATTGCCGGCGTCCGAGTCGGCCGAGTCGAGGGACGAGAGCTCGACGGTGGCCTCGCCCGAATCGACTTCGTCGTGGCGTCGGACCAGTCGGTCCGTACCGACACCGTCTCCCGCATCTCATACCTGAACCTGCTCGGTCAGCGCTATCTGGCACTCGAAGCCGGAGCCAAGACAGGCAAGCGTCTACCCGAAGGCTCAACGCTCGGTGTCGAGAACACGCGCCCCGCCCTCGACCTGACCGAGCTGTTCAACGCCTTCAAGCCCATGTTCGAGGCGCTCGACCCCAAGGACGTCAACCTCATCGCCACCGAAGTCGTACAGACACTGCAGGGCGAAGGACCCCGGCTGGCACACCTCATGGAACAGACGTCTCAGTTGACCGCGCACCTGGCCGACCGGGACGAAGTCATCTCGCGGGTCATCGAGAACGTCACGACCGTGATGCAGGCAACCTCGGAGCATCGCGAAGAGTTGCGTTCGGTCATCGGTGGACTGGATGGTCTGGTTGGTGACCTCGCTGACGATTCTGGTGATGTCGACTCCGCCGTAGTAGCGCTCGACCGTATGACCGCATCGCTTGGCGGCCTGCTGGACGAGACCTCCGGTCCGCTGAGCGCAGCACTCGCGCGCTTCGCCGAGCTCGGCAAGACGATCGTCGCCAACAACGACCTCCTCGCCACGACGCTGAAGGACACCCCGCGTCTGCTCGAGGGGTTCAACCGGGCGCTCAGCCACGGGTCGTGGCTCAACACGTATGTCTGCACCCTCGACTTCGGTGCCGCCGCAATCAAGACACCCGACCTTCCCGGGGCAGGACACTCGAGGCCTTGCCGATGACCGCCACAACACGCAAGACCCTCATCGTCGGAGTTGCTCTCCTGCTCCTCGTCCTCGTTGCCTGGCGCGCGCTCAAACCGACCGACGCCAGCTACCAAGCCGAGTTCACCCATGCTTCCGGTATCAAGACCGGGGACCAAGTACGCGTGGCCGGCATCGAGTCCGGATCGGTCACTGGGATCACGCTCGATGGGGACAAGGCAGTCATCGACTTCAAGCTCGATCGGGACGTGACCCTGCACACGAGTTCGGAGGCCAGGGTCAAGCTTGCGTCGATGCTCGGCACGACGTTCCTGGACGTCTCCATCGGCGACGGCCCGAAGCTCCCACACGGCGGCACGATCACGACAAAGCACACCGCACCGTCGTACACCGTCTCCGACGTCTTCACCGACAGCAACGACCTCCTGCACGACCTCGACCTCGACGCGATCGACCAGGCGGTCGCCACCTTGTCGACCGAGCTCGACCAGGATCCGAAGCTCACCCAGCGCGCTATGGAAGACACCGCTGCGCTGGCCCGGCTGATCGGTGACAAGGACGATCAGATAGACCGACTCCTCACCTACACGCGCCGGGTCACCGGCGTGGTCCATGACCAGCAGAGCGAGCTCGACAATCTCCTGGTCAACGCCGAGAAGGTCACGGGACTGGTCCAGCGCCGACGCGAGACGATCGAGCGGCTCGTCGTCAACGGCAAGAAGGTGGTCACGACTCTCGACACCATGGCCGACAACAATGACGCCACGATGCGCAAGCTGCTCAGCCAGTTCGACGACACACTCGGGGTGCTGCAGGCGCACTCCGACGAGCTCGGCCAGACGCTGCGCAGCTCGGCACCATTTGCGCGGTACTTCGCCAACGCCACCGGAAACGGGCCGTGGCTCGAGGTCGGCGCCCCCTATTTCCTGTTGCCGGACAACCTGTGGTGCCCGCTGGTCCAGCCGGAAGGCGGGTGCTCATGATCCGCTCGAGGCTCTTCCAAGTCGTTGCCGCCGGGGTGGTAGGTCTGTTGATCGTCGCCGGACTGCTGTTCGCGCTGCGCCCGAGCTCGCAGTCGACGACGTTCACCCTGCAGTTCACCGACACGACCGGCCTGTACGTGGGCAACGACGTACAGACCATCGGCGTACGAATCGGCGAGGTCACCAAGATCCAGCCGAAGGGCCAGCGGGTCGACGTGACGGTACGAGTCGACAAGCCGGTATCCGCTGACGTCGGCGCGATCATCATGCAGTCGTCACTGGTCACCGACCGATTCGTCGAGCTCACACCGGCCTGGACCGAGGGTCCCAAGATTGCCGACGGTGCGATCGTCTCACTGGAGCGCACAAAGGCGCCCGCCAACGTGGACGACATCTTCGCTGCGGTCGACGACCTTCTCGTCGCGCTGTCCGACACCACGAAGGACGGGAGGGACATCGGCGACCTGCTCTCGGTCACCGCCGAACAACTCGAAGGCAAGGGCGAGGCCTTCGCCGGGCTGTTGGACGAGTCGGGCCGCGCACTCGCAACTGTCAGCGATGCGGACGAGGACCTCACAGCGATTGTCGGTGACGCCGATGAGCTGGTGACGATGCTGGCCAAGCGCGACAAGACGATCCGCTCCCTCGCCAGCTCGGTCGCCGACAGCGCGGAGATGTTCGCCGGCCAGCGCGAGAACATCGCGGAGTCCCTCACCACGCTCGACCAGCTGAGCCGCAAGATGACTGACTTCATCAACGACAACGAGACCTTGATGACTCGCACCGTCGATCGCACGTCAGACGTGCTCGGCACGATCGCGGAACAGCGCGAGGCCATTGCCAGCGCCTTCAACACGCTGCCTCTCGCGGCTGAGAACATCGCACGTGCCTACGACCCGGCGACGCGCGACCTGCGGGTTCGACTCGACGCCCGGCGAACGGCACCGTACGGCGAAGTCGCACGCGAGTCGTTCTGCAATGCCTTCGTGCCGCAGAACATCGGCGTCTGCGACGTCCTCGTCGAGGACAACGCTGCCTTCTTCGACAGCTTCCTCGACACCTTCGCGCGACTCGTGGACGGAGTGATCCCGTGATCCGCACTCCGTCCCATAGAGCGATTGCCACCATGGCGCTCGCTGCCGCGCTCACGCTCGGAGCCTGTGGCGGGCCCGATTTGTATGACGTCCCGCTGCCGAGCAAGGTCACCGGAAAGACCTATCCGTTGAGTGCGGACTTCGCTTCGGCACTCAACCTGCCGCCGGCATCCCCGGTCAAGCTCCAGGGCAGGACCGTCGGGCAGGTCACCGAAGTCACGACCTCCAACTACGTCGCCCACGTGTCGTTCGAAGTCATGGAAGACACCAAGATCCCGACGGGGTCTCGGGCCGAGGTACGGCTCACCGCCCCGGTCGGTGAGGCATTCGTGGCCCTGGTCCCGCCGGCCAAGCCGACATCCGGCGTACTCGCGTCCGGTTCGACCATCGGCCTTGAGCTCACAGCCACAGCGCCTGACACAACTGACCTGCTGACCGGCGTGTCTGCCGCCGTCACCGGGGGCAGCTACGCAGATCTGAAGGTCGTCGTCGACGAGCTCGCGATCGCCATGGACGGGTCGTCCACCACCGTCAGGCACTTGCTGCGTGAGGTGGATGACCTGGTGACGTCCACCAACCATCACCGCGACGACATCGACGTGAGCCTGGACGCGCTTGACCGGCTCACGGCCGGCCTCGCGGACGACACCGATCTCATCGCCTCCTCGATCAAGAAGCTCGACCCAGCCATACGAACGCTGCAACGACACGAGGACAAGGCCGTCGAGCTCCTCAGCGCTCTTGACCGCATCGAGGGCTCGAGCCGCAAGACCGTCGAAGGGATGCGCGGCCGCCTGCGCAACCAGCTCGAGGACACCAGGACGCTGGTCGACGCGGTGATCGCTGAGCGCGACCAGATCCGATCCATCATGACCGGAATCACCGGATTCGCCGATGCGCTCGATCGCGCCACCCCGGGTGACTTCGCCATGTTCGACCTGACGTTCAACGTGGTCCCCGCTCTACCCGATGCGCTCGGAAGCGTCCCCATCGCTCCGGATGCCGCCACCCTTCTCGAGGGCGATCTGGGTGAGCTGCTGGCAGGTCTGCAGGACACCGTCACCGACATCGCCGGCGACGAAGGCTTGGTGGGTCAGCTCTTCCAGGGCCTCACAGGAGGTGCGCGCTGATGACCCGCCTGATCGATCGCCGGAACACGCGCCTCGCCGAGGTCGTACTGCTCGGGATCGCGATCGTCGGCCTGCTCTATCTCGGGGACCGAGTGATCGGGTCGTCGGTATTCTCGTCGACACACTCGGTGTCTGTGCAGCTTCCGTCCGGCGGCGGTATCTACCCGGGCGCCGACGTGACCTATCGCGGCAGCACCATCGGCCGTGTCGATGACGTACAGCTCGAGGACGATGGCGTCGTCGTCAAGCTCCACATCCAGGGCGACGTGGACGTACCGGTCGACACGGCTGCCGTGGTTTCGAACCTCTCGGCCATCGGCGAGCAGCGTCTCGACTTCCGTCCGCGCACGGACCAACGCCCGTTCCTCCGCGACGGCGACGTCGTAGGGCGCGCCGACACCGCCGTACCTCGCCGGTTCGACACGATCATCAGGCACCTCGGCGATGTCGCTGCCCAGATTGACGAGGACGACCTGACCACGATCACCGCCGAGCTCGGGAAGGGACTCGACACCGAGGTCGATCTCGCGACTTTGGGCCGTGACGCCGATCGAGTCGTGTCGATGCTCGAGCTGCTGGCGCCGAAGGTCACCCACCTGACGAAACAGGCGCAGGTGCCTCTGCGCACGGTGGTCGACACCGGCGACGACCTGCGGTCATTCGCTGCTGACGTCAACCTCGTAACCGCGCAGCTCGAGAAGTCCGATCCCCAGCTTCGTCGTGCACTCGCGTCGACCGCGACCCTCACTCCAAAGCTCGCCAGCATCCTCCAAGAGCTCACCTCACCGTTGACGTCCACTGTGATGAGCTGGAACGAGTTCGCCGGTCTGGGCGACGACAGGCTCCCCGGCTACCAGCACTGGCTGACCTGGGCGCCGAGCCAGTTCTACGCAATGTCCGACGCGACCCGCGACGGATCAGGCCACGTGCTGCTCGCCGCGAACTTCGGTGACAACTGCGAGTACGGTCCACCTCGAGTCAGCCCGTACGTCATGACCCACGATCCGGCTCCACCCAACCAGCGCTGCACGAGTGAAGATCCCGGCGTCCAGCAGCGCGGCGCCCAGTACGCACCTCGCCTCCCGGGCGACCCCGTCCCCTAGTCGCAGTCCACGAAAGGCACCTTGATGGATTTCACCCTTCCCGACACAGCCGTCGCCGTACGCGAAGGCGTGCTGCGGGCCATGTCCGGCTTCGACCACGCGTACTGGTCACGCCTCGAGGAGGAGCACCGTTTCCCCGACGAGGCCTGGGCCGCCCTTGGCGAGGGCGGCTGGCTCGGCCTCGCCGTTCCTGAGGAGTACGGCGGAGGCGGGCAAGGACTCCTGGAGCTGGCTATCGCCAATGAGGCACTCGCCTCGACGGGGGCAACGCAAGGCACGTTCCTCTACATCCTCACTCCCGGGTTTGGTGCCATCACGATCACGCGGCACGGCACCGACGAGCAGAAGAAGGAGATCCTCCCCGGCCTTGCCGCGGGTGACACCCAGTTCTGTATGGCACTCACCGAACCCGATGCCGGCAGCAACGCCCTGGCGATCACAACGCATGCCCGCCGCGATGGCGATGACTTCCTGATCAAGGGCCAGAAGATCTGGATCTCAGGCGTCGACCGAGCCGATTGGATGGTGGCGATCACCCGGACCATCCCAGCCGCTGACGCCAAGCCACGAACAGCAGGATTCACCCTCTTCCTCGTCGACGTGAAGGAAGCACTCAAGGCAGGGACGCTGACGTTCCAGCCGATCCCCAAAATGGGTAGCAACATCGTCACGTCGAGCCAGGTGTTCTTCGACGACGTACGCGTGCCGGCGCACCGGGTGATCGGCGAGGTGGACCAGGGATTTGGCGTGCTGTGGGACGTGCTCAACCCGGAGCGCATCCTCGCGGCTGCCGGTGGCGTCGGTGCCGCCGATGCTGCTCTCCAGCTCGCCTGTGAATACGCACGCGAGCGTGAGGTGTTCGGTCGACCAATCGGAGCGAACCAGGCGATCCAGTTCCCGCTGGCGCAGATCAAGGCCAAGACCGAGCTCGGCCGGCTCATGGCCTACAAGGCCGCGTGGCTCTTCGACCAGGGTCTCCCCTGCGGCAACGAGACGAACGTCGCCAAGCTGACCGGCGCACAAGTTGCCTGGGAGGCAGCTGACCAAGCGTTTCAGACGTTCGGCGGTATGGCGTACTCCAAGGAGTTCCCCATCGAGCGGCTGTTCCGCGATGCGCGTATCGGCAAGAACATCCCTGTCGCCGAGGAGCTCATCCTCGCCCACATCGGCACGCAGATGTTGAAGCTGCCCCGTAGCTACTAGTGGTGCAGGTGCTGCTCGGAGTCGGCGTGGCCGGCGGGCTCGATCTGGAAGGTCGAGTGCTCGACGTCGAAATGCTCTGACAGGCACCCGCGAAGGGTGTCGAGCACGCTGTGCGCGTGATCCATGCCGGTGACGGAGTCGTCCACGACGATGTGGGCGCTCATCACGGGCATGCCCGAGGTGATTGTCCATACGTGCAAGTCGTGCACCTCGCGTACGCCTTCCACGCCAAGGATGTGCTCGCGCAGCTCGTCGAGGTCGACATCGCGAGGAGTCGACTCCAGCAGCACCTCGCCGACCTCGCGCAGCAGCGAGATCGCCCGCGGGACGATCATCGCCGCGATCACCAACGATGCGACGGCGTCAGCCGCATCCCAGCCGGTTGCCAGGATGACGGCCGCCGAGACCAGCACCGCGACCGAGCCGAGAGCATCGCCGAGCACCTCGAGGTAGGCACCTCGAACGTTCATGCTCTCCTGCGCTCCCCCGCGCAACAGCATCAGGCCGATCACGTTGACGACAAGTCCGATCGCGCCGGCGATGAGGATCGGCTTGGCCTCGAGCTCCGGCGAGTCACCGAAACGGCGGATCGCGCTGTAGACAACCCAGACGGCGAGACCGATGAGGATCAGCCCGTTGAGACCGGCCGCGATGACCTCAGTTCGGAGGTAGCCGAACGTACGGCGCGAGCCCGGACCGCCGCCGTGCTGCGCGACCGTAATCGCGGCGAGCGCCATCAGGATGCCGAAGGAGTCACCCAGCAGGTGTCCTGCATCGGCGAGCAGCGCGAGGCTGCCGGTGATCCACGCAACGACTGCCTCAACCGCCAGCACGCCAACTGTCAGCGCCAGGACGAGCGCGAGTCGACCCCGGTGACGCACTCCGGTTCCGTGCGCGTGGTCGTGTCCCATCCATTAAGGCTACGGCTCCGTTGCGAAAACCTCGACCGCGTGTCCGCCAAAAGGACGCCAATGGGAGTCACTCCCGGGAACGACAAAACCCCGCCTGCCGAAGCAGACGGGGCTTGTCAGAAAGCCTTAGTGGAACAGGCTCACTTGGTGATCTTGGTGACGCGACCAGCGCCAACCGTACGTCCACCCTCACGGATGGCGAACCGCTGGCCCTCTTCGAGAGCGATCGGCTGGATCAGCTGAACACTCATCTCGGTGTTGTCGCCGGGCATGACCATCTCGGTGCCTTCAGGCAGCGTGACGACGCCGGTGACGTCCGTGGTGCGCACGTAGAACTGCGGGCGGTAGTTGTTGAAGAACGGCGTGTGACGGCCACCCTCCTCCTTCGACAGGATGTACGCCTGGCCCTCGAACTCCGTGTGGGGAGTCGTGGTGCCGGGAGCGATGACAACCTGGCCGCGCTCGACATCTTCGCGCTTCGTGCCACGAAGGAGCAGACCGACGTTTTCGCCAGCCTCACCCGAGTCGAGGAACTTGCGGAACATTTCGATACCGGTGACCGTCGTGGTCTGCTTCTCTTCGCGGATACCGACGATGTCGACCGTCTCGTTGACCTTGATGATGCCGCGCTCGATCTTGCCGGTGACGACGGTGCCGCGGCCGGTGATCGTGAAGACATCTTCGATGGCCATGAGGAACGGCTTGTCGGTGTCACGCTGCGGCATGGGGATGTAGTCATCCACAGCCTGCATGAGCTCGAGAATCGACTCGCCCCACTTGGCATCGCCCTGGAGAGCCGGGTGAGCGGCAACCTTGACGACGGGAACGTTGTCGCCGTCGAACTCCTGATCGCTCAGGAGCTCACGAACCTCGAGCTCAACGAGCTCAAGGATCTCTTCGTCGTCAACCATGTCGCACTTGTTGAGCGCAACGACCATCGCGGGCACGCCGACCTGGCGAGCGAGCAGCACGTGCTCACGCGTCTGGGGCATGGGGCCGTCGGTGGCGGCGACCACGAGGATCGCGCCGTCCATCTGAGCCGCACCCGTGATCATGTTCTTGACGTAGTCCGCGTGTCCCGGGCAGTCGACGTGGGCGTAGTGACGGTTTTCCGTCTGGTACTCCACGTGCGAGATCGAGATCGTGATGCCGCGCTGCTTCTCTTCGGGCGCCTTGTCGATCTGATCAAATGCCGAGGCCTCATTGAGGTCCGGGTACTTGTCGTGCAGCACCTTGGTGATCGCCGCAGTAAGAGTCGTCTTACCGTGGTCGATGTGACCGATGGTGCCGATGTTCATGTGCGGCTTGGTCCGCTCGAACTTCGCCTTAGCCACTTGGGGCTCCTTCTTAGAATTGGTTGCTGGTTGAACGCCGTTGGCCTCAAACTTGCGAGAACCTCAGGCCATCTTATAGATGGTCCGGTGGCTACTCGCCGCGGGCCTTTTTGATGATCTCTTCAGCGACGGCCTTGGGGACCTCCGCGTAGGAGTCGAACTGCATCGAGTATGACGCACGGCCTGAAGTCTTGGACCTCAGGTCGCCGACGTACCCGAACATCTCGGACAGGGGGACGATCGCCTTGACGATCTTGACGCCTCCCATGCCCTCTTCCATGGCGTTTACCTGGCCACGGCGAGAGTTGAGGTCGCCGATCACGTCGCCCATGTAGTCCTCGGGCGTGGTGACCTCGACCGCGAAAACGGGCTCGAGGATCACTGGATCGGCCTTGCGTGCTGCTTCCTTGAACGCCATCGAACCGGCGAGCTTGAACGCGAGCTCCGAGGAGTCGACGTCGTGGTACGCGCCGTCCTCGAGTGTCACCTTGACGTCGACCATCTGGTAGCCGGCGAGGACACCGAACTGCATGGCGTCTTCGGCACCGGCGCCGACCGATGGGATGTATTCGCGAGGCACGCGGCCACCCGAGACGTTGTTGACGAACTCGTAGCCACCCTCGCCACCGACGGAGACGCCGGTCGGCTCGATGCTGATGATGACCTTGGCGAACTGGCCCGAGCCACCCGTCTGCTTCTTGTGGGTGTAGCTGACGTTCTCGACCTTGCGCTTGATCGTCTCGCGGTAGGCGACCTGCGGCTTGCCGACGTTGGCTTCAACATTGAACTCGCGCTTCATGCGGTCGACCAGGATGTCGAGGTGCAGCTCGCCCATTCCGGCGATGATCGTCTGACCGGTCTCTTCGTCAGTGTGGACCTGGAACGTCGGGTCTTCCTCGGCGAGGCGCTGGATCGCGGTGCCGAGCTTCTCCTGGTCGCTCTTGGTCTTGGGCTCGATCGCGACCTGGATCACGGGAGCGGGGAACGTCATCGACTCGAGGACGATCTGCTTGTTGGGATCGGCCAGCGTCTCACCGGTCGTGGTGTCCTTGAGACCCATGACGGCGACAATCTGACCGGCGCCGACAGCGGCGATCTCGGCCCGCTTGTTGGCGTGCATCTGGTAGATCTTGCCGATGCGCTCCTTGCGGCCCTTGGTCACGTTGATGACCGTGGAGCCAGCCTCGAGGCGACCCGAGTAGATGCGCAGGTAGGTCAGCTTGCCGAGGTGCGGGTCCGAGGCGATCTTGAACGCCAGTGCCGCGAACGGCTCGCTCTCGTTGGGTTCACGCGTGTCGGTCTTGCTCTCGTCGCGAGGGTCGAGGCCGGTGATGGCTCCAACGTCGATCGGCGAAGGCAGGAAGTCGATGACAGCGTCGAGCAGGGGCTGGACGCCCTTGTTCTTGAACGCGGTACCGCAAAGGACCGGGTTGAGCTTGGCAGCCAGCGTCGCGCGGCGAATGGCCGGCTTGAGCAGCTCAGGGGTGATCTCGACGCCGTCGAGGTATGCCTCGGCGAACTCGTCGTCGTGGTCAGCGAGCGTCTCGATCATCTCGGTACGCGCGGCAGCAGCCTTGTCGACGAGGTCCGCGGGGATCTCTTCGACCTCGTAGTCCTCACCGATCGCGGTCTCGCCACGCCATACGAGGGCACGGTTGCCGATCAGGTCGACGACGCCGATGAAGTCACCCTCGGCACCGATCGGGACCTGCAGCACGAGGGCCGTTGCGCCGAGGCGCTCACGGATCGTCTTGACGCAGTAGTCGAAGCTCGCACCGGTGCGGTCGAGCTTGTTGACGAAGCACATGCGCGGGACGCCGTACTTGTCAGCCTGACGCCATACGGTCTCGGACTGCGGCTCGACACCAGCCACACCGTCGAACACGGCGACAGCACCGTCGAGGACGCGCAGGTTGCGCTCGACCTCAACCGTGAAGTCCACGTGACCGGGGGTGTCGATGATGTTGATCTGGTTGTCTTTCCACCAGCAGGTCGTCGCGGCGGACGTGATCGTGATGCCGCGCTCCTGCTCCTGCTCCATCCAGTCCATCGTGGCGCCGCCATCGTGAACTTCACCGATCTTGTAGTTGATACCGGTGTAGAACAGAATGCGCTCGGTCGTCGTGGTCTTGCCAGCGTCGATGTGCGCCATGATGCCGATGTTGCGGACCCGCTTGAGGTCGGTGGTGATTTCTGTAGCCACGAGAAAGCTTTCCTAGAAAGAGTCTTGAATGAGTCTGGGATGTCCCGCGCGCCTCAAAGAAGAGGCGGGTGCGGGACGTCTTACCAGCGGTAGTGAGCGAACGCCTTGTTGGCGTCGGCCATCTTGTGGGTGTCTTCGCGCTTCTTGACCGCTCCACCGAGACCGTTGGATGCGTCGAGAACTTCGTTCATGAGGCGCTCGGCCATGGTCTTCTCACGACGCTGACCGGCGTAGCTCACGAGCCAGCGCAGGGCGAGGGTGTTCTGACGCGAGGCGCGAACCTCGATCGGGACCTGGTAGGTCGCGCCACCGACGCGACGGCTCTTGACCTCGATCGACGGCTTGACGTTGTCGAGCGCGCGCTTGAGGGTGATGACCGGATCGGTGCCGGACTTCTCACGAGTGCCTTCGAGAGCGGTGTAGACGATGCGCTGGGCGACCTGCTTCTTGCCGTCGACGAGCACCTTGTTGATCAGTGAGGTGACGAGCTGGCTGCCGTATACGGGGTCAGTCTCAACAACGCGCTTGGGCGCGGGACCCTTACGGGGCATTAGCTCTTCTCCTTCTTCGCGCCGTAAAGGCTGCGAGCCTGCTTGCGACCCTTGACAGCTTGCGTGTCGAGGGCGCCGCGAACGATCTTGTAGCGGACACCGGGAAGGTCCTTGACACGGCCACCGCGCACGAGCACGATCGAGTGCTCCTGCAGGTTGTGGCCCTCGCCGGGGATGTATGCAGTGACTTCAGTGCCGCTCGAAAGCTTCACACGGGCCACCTTACGAAGAGCCGAGTTGGGCTTCTTGGGTGTGGTCGTGTAGACGCGGGTGCAAACACCGCGGCGCTGAGGTGAACCCTTGAGCGCGGGGGTCGTCGTCTTGACGACCTTGCGCTGACGGCCCTTGCGGACCAGCTGGTTAATCGTGGGCACTACAAACATCCTTCTTCTGGTGTTAGCCATGATTCGTCATGCACTCGCCGCCGTGTCCCGGCAGGATGCGTGCATCGACCTGAAGACTTCAGGCACAGCCCTAAATACTACCGGGCTGCGTGCGTAAGTTCCAAACCGAGTTACGGGGTCGTATGCCCGTCGAACAGGGCGCG
>JAKFCR010000074.1:0-5252 GCA_036676545.1 Aeromicrobium sp.
TGTGTCGTCGTGGCGTTTCTGGGTGTCCCCCGTGAACTGGTCGGTGTCGTAGAGCAGCCGGCCGATGGACGGGACGGCGTACGTGCGGAACAGCGCGAAGCTCAGCGACTGCTGGATGTCCCACGGGAACTCGTAGTAGCTGATGATCCTCGAGATCTCCTCGAAGTCGGTCTCAGGATCAAGCTCTGCGATCTTGCGCTGCCAGTGGTCACGTCGCATGACGGGACTCTATCGTGACAGTGCCACTGTCACAATGCTTGCTTGAGGAAGTCCACGACGTCTTCGAGTGCCTGCTTCGCCGGCGGCGAGACGCCCGGCAGGCTCATGAAGCCGTGGATCGCACCCTTGTACTCGGCATATCGAACCGGTACGCCGGCAGCGACCAGAGCGTCGCGGTAGTACGCGCCGTTGTCGAGCAGCGGGTCGAGCTCGGCCGTCACGATGAATGCCTTGGGCAGGTCAGCGTGGGACTCAGCCCGGATCGGTGATGCGCGGAAGTCCTCGGTGCCGTACTGCTCCCCGAGGTAGAGCCTGGCGAACGCGTTCATGTTGCGTGAGGTGAGCACCGGCGCCTCGGCGTTGCGGAGCTCAGAGGGCCACTTGTCGTACATTTCGACACCCGGATAGATCAGCACCTGCGCGCGGATCTCGGGACCGCCCGCGTCGCGGGCGAGCAGCGCGACCACAGCAGCGAGGTTGCCGCCTGCACTGTCGCCCATCACGGCGATCCGCTCGGGGTTGATGCCCAGGTCACCAGCGTTCTTGGCGACCCACTCGATGGCATCGCGCGCATCCTCGACTCCCGCGGGGAACCTGTCCTCCGGCGCGAGCCGATAGGCCGGCGAGATGACGACGACGTTGTTGCGTACGGCGACTCGGCTCGACAGCCAGCCCGTCTGCTCGGGGTTGCCCTGCACCCAGCCGCCGCCGTGGAAGTTGACGACGCACGGCAACGGGGCAATCGAGCCCTTCGGTCGATAGACCAGCGCACGGCGGTCCGTGCCCCAGCTGATCTCCTCGACCTCGGCACCCTTGTCGAGCGATCCGAACACGCGGCGACCGAGGGCCGAGTTCTGCAGCTTTCGCCGGTCAGCCCGGAGCTTGGCGTAATCCTTCGCCTCCTCGACCGGCGTCGACACACGACGAAGGACCGCGGCGAAGATGCGCGTACGCATCGGCATGGAGCTCAACACTCTGCCCTTTTCAACGCTCTGCCCTCTTCAACATCGTGCCTTTCCGGTGTTGTCGCAGCTGTACGCCCGCAGGCAACGCATACCCAGAGCGTACGGTCAGCCAGAAGCTTTGAGCGCCCAAGCGCGCAACGCGTCGATGCGTTCCTTCAACTCGACCGCCGAGGCTGCCGTAGCCGCCGGGCCACCACACTGCTGACGGAGTCGGGTGTGAGTCACGCCGTGCGGCGTTCCCGTGCGGTGGTGCCACGCACCGACCAGTGCGTGCAGCTCTTTGCGCAGCGCCGCCCGTCGTTCGAAGGCGACATCCGCAGCCGGCGTGCCCTTGGGGGCCGCCTTGGCACGTTTGCTCCGCGACTTGCGGAGCAGCTCCGCAACCTGGTCAGGGTCCAGCAGGCCAGGTATGCCGAGGAAGTCGAGCTCGCCGTCATCGTCCGCCATCGCGTCATATCCGAACTCGCCGCCGTCATAGACGAGGCGATCGAAGGAGGCATCGCTGCCAAGTGCCCGATACTCGCCGAGCTGGTCGGAGGCGCCCTGGTCCTGCTGCGCCTGGGCCATCAGCTCTGCCTCAGCGGCGAACAGGTCAGCCTCGTCAGAGACCGGACGCCCGATCACGTGATCGCGTTGAGCCTCGAGGTCTGACGCGAGTGTCAGCAACGCCGGGACGCTCGGTACGAAGATCGATGCGGTCTCGCCGCGACGTCGCATGCGTACGAAGCGCCCGACAGCCTGCGCAAAGTAGAGAGGTGTCGCCGTTGTCGTGGCGTACACACCGACCGACAGCCGCGGGATGTCCACGCCCTCGCTGACCATGCGTACGGCAACCATCCACGGCGTCATGCCGGCGGAGAAGTCGGCAATCCTCGCGCTCGAGCCGACCTCGTCGGACAGCACGAGCGTCGGCTCGGTCCCGGTGATGGCGGCGAGCACGGAGGCGTACTGGCGCGCCGTGTCCTGGTCACTCGCTATGACAAGTCCACCCGCATCCGGTACGTCGCGGCGCACCTCCATGAGCCTGGTGTGCGCGGCTTGCAGCACGGCGGGGATCCACGAGCCCTGAGGGTCGAGAGCCGTACGTAGCGCCTGGGCCGTCGCAGCGCGATCGAGAGGCTCCCCCAGTCGAGCTGCCACCTCGTCACCGGCACGGGTACGCCAGTGCATCTGTCCCGAGTAGGCCATGAAGAGCACCGGCCGTACGACGCCATCCTTCAGCGCGTTCCCGTAGCCGTACGAGAAGTCCGCGACGCTCGAAACCGTGCCGTCGTCGGAGGGCGCGTACGAGACGAACGGGATCGGGTTGTCGTCGGAGCGGAAGGGCGTGCCCGTCAGCGCGATCCTGCGGATGGCGGGTTCACACGCCTCCTGCACGGCATCGCCCCAGCTCAGAGCGTCAGCGGCGTGGTGGATCTCGTCGAGGATCACCAGCGTCGGGCGGGTCTCGATACGCGTGCGGTAGCCGTTGGCGTTGACGGCGAGCCCCGCGTACGTCACCGCGAACCCGTCAAAGTCGGCTCCCAAGCGGCCCTGCCCGGCCAGCGACGGGTCGAGCGTGATGCCGATGCCCGAAGCGGCCAGGGCCCATTGGGTCTTGAGGTGGTCGGTCGGCGTGACGATGACAACTCGCTCGACGATGCCACGGGACATCAGGTCGGCGGCAATGGTCAGCGCGAACGTGGTCTTGCCCGCACCAGGCGTCGCAACCGTGAGGAAGTCACGGGGTTGCGTGCGTTGGTAGAGCTCGAGAGCGTCTCGCTGCCAGACCCGGAGGTGCTGGCTACGCGTCACCCGACGGGTCCCCCTCGTCGCCTTCGTTGAGGCTCTCCCAGATGTCCTTGCACTCCGGGCACACCGGGAAACGTTCGGGATCGCGGCTTGGAACCCACACCTTGCCGCACAATGCGATCACGGGGTGACCCATGATCATGGCCTCGGTCAGCTCGTCCTTGGGGACGTAGTGGGAGAACTTCTCGTGGTCCCCCTCCTCCGTGCGCATGTCAGTGCGCTCGTCCACCACCGTCTCTGTACCGCGTCCGAAGAAAGCCACGGCACAAGTCTAACGAGGAGCGTCTAGTTGGCCGAGGGGTCGTCCGGGAATGTCGTGAGGAATCTCGCGTCAGTGTCGAGTCGTCGCAACACCTCACGCCAAAGCGTCTCCGGCTGGGGCGAGACGAGGTCCTCATCGCGCGCATCGATGACGAGCCATGCGCCCTCCTCGAGCTCGTCCTCGAGCTGTCCGGGACCCCATCCGGCATAGCCGGCGAACACCCGGAGTCCGGTGAACTCGCCGTGGCTCGGCACCGGCCCCTCGAGGTCGACGAGTCCGACCCGGCCGGCCATCTGGCGCCACCCGATCGGCGGCGCGCTGTCCGCGATGACACCGAGCGCCAAGGCTGAGTCCATCGCCACCGGTCCCCCGTCGAACAGGCACACCGGAGCGTTGACCAAATTGGCCCAGTCGGGCAGCACATCATCGACGTCAGACTCGAGCGGCCGGTTGACGATCACGCCTAGCGCGCCGTCCCCGTCATGGTCGAGCAGGAACACGACACTGCGCATGAACGGCCCGTACTCGATCGCGGGCGTCGCGACCAGCAGCCGTCCTCGCAGTGTGTCCATACCTCTATGATGCAGCCATGCCCAGTGACGCGTCGGCGGTCGAGGAATTCACCGTCGATGAGTTGGCGGCACGAGCCCAGATGACCGTCAGGAACGTTCGTGCCTACGCTGGTCGCGGGCTCATCGCGGCGCCTCGACTTGAAGGTCGTACGGGCTACTACACCCTTGAGCACCTGCAGCGTCTACAGCTGATCCGACAGCTCCTCGATCGCGGCTACACGCTGGCCGCCGTCGAGAAGGCAGTCGCCGGTGCGCCCAGTGCTGCAGCGGGTCACGCTCTCGACCTGATCAACATCCTTGACCTGCCCAATGACGAGGCCGGCGCCGAGGTGCTGACGCGTGACGGGCTGGCGGCGCTCGCCGGAGTCGAACGCAATGACGCCCTGATCGACTCCATGGAGCAGTTCGGTCTGGTCGAGTGGGTCGACGGTGATCGTGACGTCGTACGACTTCTCGAGCCGGTCGTCGTACGTACGGGTGCTGCAGCAGTCGCAATCGGGCTGGCGCCCGAAACGGTCATCGCCCTGTTCCCGATCCTGAAGTCACGACTTCGTGAGATCGCCGATGCATTCGTGAGTGAAGTGTCGGCCGAGATCATCCAGCCGTTCGTCGACTCGGGCCTGCCCGAGGACGATTGGCCACGCATCCTTCAGACGATCGAGAGCCTGCTGCCGATTGCCAGCCAGGTCACGCTGGGCATCTTCCGCAGTCAGTTCCGTGAGGCGATCGACACCGAGGTCGGTCAGCAGCTCAGCGCACTGAGCGAAGCAACCAAAAGGGCTTCAGAAAAGAGATAACCCCGCCCGGCGCCGAGGGGGAGGGAGATGGCGCCAGGCGGGGTGATCGTTGACCCGGTCAAGCAGCGCGGCTGCGCAGCTTGCTGAGAAGCGAACCGCTCTGCGGTGCTTCGACCTCGGGGGACTCGGCGTAGACGACCGACTCACGAGCGGAGTCCTGCAGTCGCTTGCCGTGACCGTTGAGGTCCGGGTGGTTCCAGGGCACTCCGGCCGACGCGGCGAGAAGCGTGAGCTCCTTCGCGAAGGCCTTGCCGAGTGCGGGGTTGTTGATCTCGGCATCCAGCAGGGTGCGCGCGCCGGGCATTTCGCTGGCGGCATTGACCCAGGCGCTGATCGCCATGATCTCGGGAGTGTCGACGCCTTCGATGAGGAGGCGATCCAGCTGGCCACTGAGGCGCTGGAACCAGCTCATCTGGATGTCGAACAAGAGCTCGGTTTCGTTCGCGTAAGCCTCGCGGCCTCCGTCGACCGTGTCGAGCAGATCGGTGATCGTGATGTCGCGGCGCTGATCAGCGATGGCGAGCATCTCGCGTAGTACTTCCTTGCGACGGTTGTAAGCATTCCAGGTCATGGGGTGCTCCTTTCGTCTCCGTCTTGTACGAGAGTTCCATACCCTCGGTACGTACTCTCAGTATGTTCCATACTC
>JAKFCR010000075.1:0-2825 GCA_036676545.1 Aeromicrobium sp.
GCGAACTCCTCGCGGGTGTGCTCGACAGCCTTCTCCATCTTGCTGTCAGCGTCACGCAGGGTCTGGTCAATCACGATGTCTCCATCCAGTTCTGGTCGGTCCGTACGCCTAGGCGGCGTGGACCAGCGTTCCGATCTTCTCACCACGAAGGACGCGAGCGATGTTGCCCTCGCCATCCATGCCGAAGACGATCATCGGGAGCTTGTTCTCCATGCACAGCGCGAACGCCGCGGCATCGACAACCTTGAGCCCCATGCGCAGTGCGTCATCGAAGCTGATCTCGTCGTACTTCTTGGCATCCGGGTTCGTACGCGGATCGGCCGAGTAGACACCGTCGACACCACTCTTGGACATCAGCACCGCGTCGGCACCGATCTCAAGTGCACGCTGCGCGGAGACCGTGTCGGTGGAGAAGTACGGCATACCGGCGCCGGCGCCGAAGATCACGACGCGCCCCTTCTCGAGGTGGCGGATCGCCTTGCGCGGAATGTAGGGCTCGGCGACCTGGCCCATAGTTATGGCCGACTGGACGCGGGTCTCGATGCCGAGCTTCTCGCAGAAGTCCTGCAATGCCAGACAGTTCATCACCGTACCGAGCATGCCGATGTAGTCGGCACGCGAACGGTCCATGCCTCGTTGGCTGAGCTCGGCTCCACGGAAGAAGTTGCCGCCGCCGACCACGATGGCCACCTCGACACCCTCGGCAATTGCCTCGGCCACCTGGTGGGCGATGCCATTGACGACGTCAGGATCGATACCGATCTTGCCGCCGCCAAAGGCCTCGCCGGACAGCTTCAGGAGCACACGATTGAATCGCTTGTCGGAGGCTGAATCATTGACGAGCTGGGCGTTGTCCATTTCAGCCTCCAGGGTCGAGCGGTTGATCGTGTGGTTCAGGCGCCGATCTCGATGTGGGCGAAGCGCTTGATGGTCACGCCTGCCTCATCCAAGAGTGCCTTGACGGTCTTTTTGTTGTCCTGGACTGACGCCTGCTCGAGCAGGACGTTGTCCTTGAAGAAGCCGTTGAGGCGACCTTCGGTGATCTTGGCGATGGCCTGCTCGGGCTTGCCCTCTTCGCGCGACGTGGCCTCGGCGATCTCGCGTTCCTTGGCAACGACCTCGGCCGGAACGTCTTCGCGCGTCAGGTAGCGAGGACGCATCGCGGCGATCTGCATCGCAACGCCGCGGGCGACGTCGTGGCTGTCGCCGTCGAACTCGACGAGCACGCCAACTGCAGGCGGCAGGTCGCTGGCACGACGGTGCATGTACGAAACGACGCTACCATCGTCGAAGCTCGCAACTCGACCGAGCTCGATCTTCTCGCCGATGACGATGGCGAGGTCAGCGACCGCTTCGGCAACGGTCTTGCCGCTGTCGAGGGTGGCGCTGGCGAACTCGGCAGCGTCGGCAGGCTTCGTCTTGTCGGCGAGGACTGCGAGGTCCTCGGCGAGGGTGACGAACTGCTCGTTCTTGGCGACGAAGTCGGTCTCGGAGTTGAGCTCGACGATTGCGCTGCCGAAGTTTGCAACGAGTCCTGAGGTTGCCTCACGCTCAGAGCGCTTGGCAGCCTTCGCAGCGCCCGAGATCCGCAGGACCTCGATCGCCTTCTCGAAGTCTCCGTCAGTCTCGGTGAGCGCCTTCTTGGCGTCCATCATTCCTGCGCCAGTGGCGTCGCGGAGCTTCTTGACCTCTTGGGCAGTGATTGCCATGTGCGTGTTCTCGCTTTTCAGGGTGGAGTGGTCGCCTACTTGGCGGCGGCCTTCTTGGCGGGCGCCTTCTTGGCGGCGGGCTTCTCAGCGTCGTCGGCCTTGGCAGCAGCCTTCTTGGCCGGAGCCTTCTTGGCGGCGGGCTTCTCAGCGTCGTCGGCCTTGGCAGCAGCCTTCTTGGCCGGAGCCTTCTTGGCGGCGGGCGCCTCAGCGTCGTCAGCCTTGGCAGCAGGCGCCTCAGCGTCGTCAGCCTTGGCAGCGTCGGCGGCGGGCGCCTCTGCAGCAGCTTCAGCGGCCTTCGACTCCAGCAGCTCGCGCTCCCAGTCAGCCAGGGGCTCCTCGGCGCCAAGCTCGGTGCCGGGTGCTTCTTCGCCGGTCTTGCTGCCACCGCGGGCGATGAGGCCCTCGGCAACGGCGTCGGCGATGACGCGGGTCAGGAGGCCAACGGAACGGATGGCGTCGTCGTTGCCCGGGATCGGGAAGTCGACGTCATCGGGGTCGCAGTTGGTGTCGAGGATCGCGATGATCGGGATACCGAGCTTCTTGGCCTCGTCAACCGCGAGGTGCTCCTTCTTGGTGTCGACGATCCAGACAGCGGCCGGGGTGCGGCCCATGTCGCGGATGCCGCCGAGGGTGCGCGAAAGCTTCGCGTACTCACGGCTCATGTGAAGGAGTTCCTTCTTGGTGCGGTTGGAGCCTGCGACGTCGTCGAAGTCGATCTCCTCGAGCTCCTTCATACGCTGAAGGCGCTGGTGCATCGTCTGGAAGTTGGTGAGCATGCCGCCGAGCCAACGCTGGTTGACGTAGGGCATACCGACGCGCTTGGCCTGCTCCTCGATCGGCTCCTGCGCCTGGCGCTTGGTGCCGACGAACAGGATCGTGCCGCCGCGGGCAACCGTGGTCTTGACGAACTCGTAGCCGGCGTCGATGTACGCGAGCGACTGCTGGAGGTCGATGATGTAGATGCCGTTGCGCTCGGTGAAGATGAATCGCTTCATCTTGGGGTTCCAACGACGGGTCTGGTGCCCGAAGTGAACGCCGCTCTCGAGCAGCTGGCGCATGGTGACTACTGCCATGATGATTCTCCTTGTGGCACGTGCGTGCCACTCCTGGTTGTCT
>JAKFCR010000076.1:0-4022 GCA_036676545.1 Aeromicrobium sp.
GTCAACGACGCGCCTGACGCCTCCGAGCGGTTCAAGGAGATCACCATCGCGTACGAGGTGCTCTCCGATCCGCAGAAGCGGGCGACCTTCGACCGCGGCGGCGACCCGCTCCGCGGCGCCGGTGGTTCCGGCTTCGGGCAGGGGTTCTCGTTCGACGACATCATGGACGCGTTCTTCGGCCAGAACACCGGCCGCGGACCACGTCCTCGCATGCAGCGCGGCCAGGATGCACTGCTGCGCCTGACGATCGACCTGGCCGAGGCTGCGTTCGGTGTCAGCCAGGAGATCAAGGTCGACACGGCAGTCACGTGCACGACGTGCAGCGGAAGCGGTGCGGCGGCCGGCTCCGAGCCCGTCACCTGCCGTACGTGCCACGGACATGGCGACGTCCAGCACGTGCAGCGGTCGCTGCTCGGTGACATCCGCACATCCCGCCCCTGCCCTGCGTGCCATGGCTACGGCACCGTGATCCCCGAGCCGTGCGCCGAGTGCGCAGGCGAAGGCCGCGTACGTTCGCGTCGCTCGATCTCGGTCACCATCCCGGCTGGTGTCGACCACGGCACTCGCATCCAGCTCTCCGGCGAGGGCGAGGTCGGCCCCGGCGGCGGACCTGCTGGCGATCTCTACCTGGAGATCAATGTGAGACGCCACCCGATGTTCAGCCGCAAGGGTGATCAGCTGTTCTGTCAGGTCACCTTGCCGATGACGGCTGCGGCGCTCGGTGCACATCTCGATCTGCCGACGCTCGAAGCTGACGTGCCCGACACCGACGAGGACATCAAGACGGTGCCACTCGATGTTGTTGCCGGCACCCAGTCCGGCGACACCATCACGATCAAGGGCTGGGGTGTCCCGCGCCTGCGTGGATCGGGACGCGGCGACCTCAATGTGCAGGTCATCGTCGAAACGCCTGCTCGTATGGACGAGGAGCAGCGTGCGCTGCTCGCCCAGCTGGCCAAGCTCCGCGACGAGGAGCGACCCGAAGCGCTGATGGGCGTCAACTCGAAGGGCGTCTTCGGCAAGATCAAGGATGCGTTCAAGTGACCGACAACGATTGCCTGTTCTGCAAGATCATCGCGGGTGACATTCCCGCCGAGATCGTCCGGGAGTCCGAGCACACCATCGCGTTCAAGGACATCAACCCCGAGGCGCCGACGCACGTGCTCGTCATCCCGCGCCGACACGAGCCCGACATCGGCAGTCTCGCCGCAGCCGATCCCGACGCGGCAATCGCCCTTCTCAACGAGGCCCAGGCGATTGCCGATCAGGCCGGCAAGGGCTCATACCGCTTGGTGTTCAACACCGGCGCCGAGGCCAACCAGACGGTGTTCCACTGCCACGGCCACGTACTGGCCGGCCGCTCAATGAGTTGGCCTCCGGGCTAATCCTGCTGAGTGAGCCAGGTGGCGAAATCCGGTCCGGCAATGATCGCGTCAGGGCCGGGCAGGCAGGCGCCGTCGGCCATGGCCTGGTTCGAGACGGTGGTCTCGACGGTGACCGGTTCGCCGCGCTGAGCGACCACCTGACGGACCAGATCGTCGAGGTCCTCAACCTTCGGTCCGGCGAGCTCGACCTGCGGACGTGACTCGCTGCCGTCAGCCAGCGCGATGAGCAGTCGAACGATCTCGTCGACCGACACGGGCTGCGTCTTCATCTCGGGGACCGTGACGGTGTTGCCGTCGCGGTACCAGGTGAGCATCTGGCCGGGGAAGTCGAGGAACTGAGTGGCCCGGAGGATGTGTGGCTCGGGCGCGTACGCCTTGGTCGTTTGCTCCTGTGCGACCTTCGCGGCGTAGTAGCCGTAGTCGGTCATCTCGTCGATGCCGACGATCGACAGCGTGACGGTGCGGGCGACGCCGGCCGAGCTGGCAGCCTCGCCGAGGTTGCGGGCCACGGTGGTGAAGAACTCGCTGGCCGCAGGCTCCTCCAGCGGTCCCTGGGTGACGTCGATGACGGCTTCGACGCCTGCCAGCCGGTCGGCGAGTCCGTCGGCGACTGTGAGGTCAATGCCGTGCTCGCGAGCCAGCTCGACAACTTCGTGGCCCGCTGCTGTGGCGGCGGCGAGAACCTTGCTACCGACGAGACCTGTGGATCCGGCGATGGCGATACGCATAGGTGACTCCTTCAAATGAATGTGGATAACTCTTGTCCGAGTTAGTCTAGAACCATACTCAGACAATTTCTATCCGGGTATGCTGAGGGCATGAAGATGTCAGCAGGAGTCGAGTGGGCAGTGCACTGCTGCGCCGTCTTGAGCGCGGCCACCGAGCCTGTTCCGGTGACAAAGCTCGCCGAGCTGCATGGCGTCTCCAAGACCTACCTCGCCAAGCACATGCAGGCGCTGTCCCACTCCGGTCTCGTGCAGGCGATCGAGGGCCGAGACGGGGGATATCTCCTGACTCGACCCGGCAGCGAGGTCTCTGTCTACGACATCGTCCAGGCCATCGACGGTCCGGAGCCCGCGTTCCGCTGCACCGAGATTCGCCAGCGTGGACCGTTTCCGGCGACGGCTGAGGCATGCAAGGTGCCCTGCGGGATCGCCCAGGTCATGGCGAAGGCGGAGCGGGCCTGGGGAGACTCTCTGCGCTCCGTGACGCTGGCCGACCTGAATGCGGCGTTCGACGCGAGCTCGCCGGGGTCGTGGGAGACCGTGCGGGGCTGGCTGGCAGCGACTCCGACGCCCTGAACACGTCGCTCGGAATTCGCGCGGTTCCGCTGGCGTTGCGTACGATTGAATGCACATGACTGAAGACACCTCGCCCGCCAGCGCACCGGCGCATACGTTCTCGATTCCGTCGAGCGTTCCGGCGGTTTCCCTGCTCGGGCCCGCAGACGAATTCCTGCGCCTCATTGAAGACTCCTTCGAGGCGCGCATTCACGTGCGCGGAAACACCATCACGGTGACCGGATCGCCCGCGGAAGCGGCGATGGTCGAGCGGCTGCTCGACGAGCTCGTGACGATCGTTCGCACGGGCCAGCACCTGACTCCCGAGACGGTCGAGCGCAGCATCACCATGCTCCAGACCGAGACCGAGGAGAAGCCCGCCGAAGTCCTCAGCCTCAACATCCTGTCCAACCGCGGCCGGACGATCCGTCCCAAGACGGTCAACCAGAAGAAGTACGTCGACGCGATCGACAAGCACACCATCGTGTTCGGCATCGGCCCTGCTGGCACTGGCAAGACCTACCTCGCGATGGCCAAGGCCGTCCAGGCGCTGCAGGCCAAGGAAGTCACCCGCATCATCCTGACCCGTCCGGCCGTCGAGGCCGGCGAGCACCTGGGCTTCCTGCCCGGCACGCTCGGCGAGAAGATCGATCCCTACCTGCGCCCGCTGTATGACGCGCTCCACGACATGATCGACCCCGAGACGATCCCCAAGCTCCTGGCTTCGGGCGTCATCGAGGTCGCCCCGCTGGCATACATGCGTGGCCGCACGCTCAACGACGCGTTCATCATCCTCGACGAGGCGCAGAACACGACGCAGGAGCAGATGAAGATGTTCCTGACCCGCCTGGGCTTCGGCTCGCGCATGGTCGTGACGGGTGACGTCACGCAGGTCGACCTGCCGAGCGCCTCCAAGAGCGGTCTCCGCGTCGTCCAGGACGTGCTCGAGGACGTACGCGACATCCACTTCTCGATGCTCACGGCTTCAGACGTCGTACGCCACAAGCTCGTGGGCCGCATCGTCGCCGCCTATGGCGAGTACGAAGACACGGCTCAGGCGGGTGCGCAGGCCAGTGAACGTCGACGTTCTCAATGAGTCCGGCGCAGACGTTGATGTCGTCGCGCTGACCCGACTCTGCCGCTTCGCCATGAGGCGTATGCGCCTGCACCCGGCGACCGAGCTGACCCTTCGCCTGGTCGACCCCGCGACGATCGCGGTGCTCAACAAGCAGTGGATGGACAAGGATGGGCCGACTGACGTCCTGTCGTTCCCGATGGATGAGCTGACCCCGGGTCGTGACGACGAGGAGGCCCCCGAGGGCTACCTCGGCGACATCGCGCTGTGCCCGCAGGTTGC
>JAKFCR010000077.1:0-12051 GCA_036676545.1 Aeromicrobium sp.
CCAGTCCGTACGGAGCTGCTCCCAGATGCGCTGCCCGACCTTGTAGGACGGAGCCTGTCCGGGCCAGCCGAGATAGCGGTTGACCTCGAACCGTACGAACGGCTCGTTCATGTTGACGTGCTGCGCCATGAACCCGAACGCGTCGTCTCCCGTCCAGGTGCCTGAACCGTCCGGCTTGGGCTTGCCGAGGTGGACGCCGATGTCGACTACGACGCGAGCGGCCCGCATGCGCTGGCCATCGAGCATCCCTAGACGGTCGGCAGGGTCATCGAGGTAACCGAGCTCAGCCATGAGCCGCTCCGCATACAGGGCCCAGCCCTCGCCGTGGCCCGAGTTCCAATTCATCCGGCGCCAGCCGTTGAGCTCGGCGCTGTTGTAGACCGCCAGCCCGCACTGGAGGTGGTGTCCGGGAACGCCCTCGTGGAAGACCGTCGTGAGCTCGCGCCAGGTGTCGAACTCCGTGACGCCCTTGGGCACGCTCCACCACATACGGCCGGCGCGCTCGAAGTCCTCGCTCGGTGGTGTGTAGTAGATGCCGCCCTCCTGGGTCGGCGCAATCAGACACTCGAGGCGGCGCATCGGCTCAGGGATGTCGAAGTGTGTCTGACCGAGCTCGGCCACTGCCCTGTCACTGGTCTCCTGCATCCACGCCTGAAGCGCGTCCGTGCCTTGCAGCTGGCGTGCAGGATCGGCCTCGAGGAACTCGATGGCCTCGGCGACCGTGGCGCCCGACTTGATCTGGTCGGCAATCGCCTCCTGCTCGGAGACCATCCGAGCGAGTTCCTCAAGCCCCCACTCGTACGTCTCGTCGAGGTCGATCTCCGCACCGACGAAGTAGCGCGAGGCGAGTGCGTAGTGATCTCGGCCGACACCATCGGCCTCTGGCGCATGTGGAGCCAGCTCGTTGTCGAGGAAGTCGACCAGGGTGGCGTACGCCCCGAGCGCCGCCGCTGCACCGCTCTCGAGCTCGTCTGCCAGGGACGCGGGCGCGTCAACTCGTCCTGCGACCTTGAGGAAGAAGCTGTCGGCGCCGATCTGCTTGCGGGCCTGGGTGGAGACCTCGCGGACCTGACGGATCGCTGGCACATTGCCTGCGGAGATGCCGGCGCGGAGCGAGTCGAGATATCCCGCCATGGCCGCTGGGATGTTGCTCATGCGTTTTGCAATGTGTTCCCAGTCGGCCTCGGTGCGGATGGGCATCAGGTCGAAGATGTCGCGGAGGTCCTGGCCGGGGGATGCGATCACGTTGAGATCGCGCTGCCAGAACCCGGCTTCGTATTTCTCGATGCCGAGCCCGAGCGTACGTGTCAGTTCTGCCTTCGTGACGGTGTCGACCTCATCGGCAGGATCAGTCGCCCGTACCCGGGCCAGCATCGATCGAGCAGCATCAGCTGATGCCGCATGGCCGTCGGGGGAGCGGTCGGCGTAGTCGGACTCGCGACCAGGACGCCCGAGATGGACGTGGAGCTCCGGTTCGAGGTCGAGCAGAGTGTTGAGCCACTCTTCAGAGAGCGAGTCGAGAGCGGTTGGATTCCGAGATTGATCAGCCACGGCTCCGACTCTATGTCGGGCCAGGTCGCCGGGGATCAGGGGCGGGCGACGCGCCAGACGCTGGGTGCTGACCCGTGGTCCCGCTTGAACGCACGGCTGAATGCCTCCTCCGACTCGTAGCCGACTCGATGCGCGATCGCGGTGACGGACAGGGTCGTCGAGCGAAGCAGATCCTCGGCGACGTGCATTCGCCACCCGGTGAGGTAGCGGATCGGTGCCAGCCCGAGCACCGACCGGAACCGCTCGTCGAGGACGGTGGACGAGACGGTCGACTCCCGCGCGAGGTCGGCGAGTGTCCACTTGCGGCTCGGGTCGCCGTGAATCGCAGCAAGTGCGGGCGCGACGACAGGATCGTGGAGGGCTGCCAGCCAGCCGGTGTCGGTCGCCGGTGCGTTGGCCAGATGCAGCTTGAGCACTTCGCGAAGCAGCAGCTGCGGGATGTCGGTCGGTGCAGCGATGAGATCGTCGGTCGCCTGAGTTGTCTGCTGGAGGACGAGATCGCTGCTCGCCCTGACCCACAGTCGCAGGGGGCCCTCGGGTGGCGTCACCACGAATACCGGCGGGAAGACGCCCATACGTGGATCGAACAACCTGTCCTCGCAGACCAGGTACCCGCACACGACTTCACTTCTCGACCCGCCGAGCCCATGGACGATATGCGGCATGCTGCTCCACGGCGGCGGGTTGACGAGCGAAGAGATCGGCACGAGTTCGGCAGCTTCGTGTCCGCCCATCCGGTGCTGGTCGTTGTACGGCAGCACGACGACGTCACCCTCGTGAGCCCAGACCTTGTCCGAACCTGCTTCGATCCAGCAGCTGCCGGACACGACGACATGGAAGAGCACGAGCTGTGCCGCATCCGGAGCCAGCACGGCGACGGTGTTCTCGGCCGGCATCGATTCGTACGCCCAGGCCTCGGTGTATTCCGCGCGCAGGAAGATCGCGCCGGACAGCTGGATCTGAGCCAAAGCATGTGAAAGAGCGGCGGATCGGTCATCCGCCGCGGCATCCCGGTCATGGTCCGGATGCGCGATCGTCATGAAACTGAGTGTGTCAGGACTACTCAGAGGAGACAGCAAAATGCCGCTCTACATGGATGTTCACGAAAAGCTGCCGGAAGGCGCGGGTGCCGCAGATGTGGCCGACGCGCACAAAGCCGACCTCGCAACACAGGAACAGTACGGCGTGAAGTACCTGCAGTACTGGGTGGACGAGGCAAACGGCAAGGCATTCTGCCTGGTCGACGCGCCGGATCCCGACGCAGCGATCGCCGTGCATCGCGAGGCACACGGCCTGCTGGCTGACCGCATCTACCCGGTTGTCGAGGGCCTTTGATGTCTCTCGCCGACCGCTTCAACTCAACCCGCTTTGGCCGGTGGATCAATGGCAGTCGGGGGCGGGTGTTTCGGCTCGTCGCCGGCTCGGCCTGGCTCGTGTTCGGCTTGACGTTCATCGACCACTGGTGGGGAGTGGCCGCTGCCGTCTGGAGCTTCTTCCCACTGAGCGCCGGCATCTTCGACGTGTGCTGGGTCAGCGCCGCGCTGGGCGGGCCGCTCACTGGCAAGGCCATCCGAGCTCGGCTTGCCGGGCGTTCGGTGGCTGCCTAGGTCATGTCCTAGGGCTCGAGCGAGTTGATCAACACGTCCCAGACCATCGCATGGTCTGGGACGAGGTTGTCGTGGATCGCCCACGGATCCTCGCGCAGGATCTCCATCGCCGCTTCTGGGCTGTCTACGTTCATCACGACCATCGCGCCGCTGCCGTCAGCCCAAGGGCCGGCGAGGTAGATCAGTCCTTTGTCATCTCACTTGTCGATGTCGCCGACGACAAAGAACATCGAGCCGAGGATCGCGACGAGGTCAGCGACGACGCAGCCTTGGACGATCTCCGGCAGCACCGCGACGTTGTTGAACGATGCGGTGCGGAGCTTCAGTCGCCACGGGGTCTTCTCGCCGCGTGAGACCAGGTAGTAGCCGTTGAGGCCGAGCGGATTCTCGGTCCACACGTACGTCGAACCCTCGGGCGCTTTGAGGATCTTGGGCAGTCGTACGTTGACCGGTCCCGGCTCGAGCTCGGCGAGACGTGCCAGGCAGGCATCGGCCAGGTCGAGGGCGACCTTGGTCTGGTCGAGGAGCACGGCGAAGCGGGCAAAGCAGTCTCCCTCGGTGCGCACCGGCACGCGGAGAGTGTCCTGGAGGTCGCCGTACGCGAGGTAGGGCTCGTCGCGACGCAGGTCGAAGTCGAGGCCCGATGCGCGGGCGATCGGCCCGGACACGCCGTATGCCTCGACGAGGGCCTTTGAGAGCACGCCGACGCCCTTCGTACGTGCCCCGAAGATCTCGTTGCCGAACACCAGATCCTCGATCTGCTGGAGACGGCTTCGTACGGTCGAGATCGCCGTCGATGCGCGGCCGGTCCAGCCTGCGGGGAGGTCCTCCTTGAGGCCGCCGACGCGGTTGAACATGTAGTGCATCCGGCCGCCGGAGACTTCCTCCATGACTTCCTGGATCGTCTCGCGCTCGCGGAAGGCGTAGAAGATCGGCGTGATGCCGCCCAGCTCCAGCGGGTAGGAGCCGAGGAACATCAGGTGGTTGAGGACGCGGTTGAGCTCGGCGAGGAGCGTACGGATCCACGTCGCGCGTTCGGGCACCTCCATGCCGAGCATGTCCTCGACCGCCAGGACGACCCCGAGCTCGGAGCTGAAGGCGCTGAGCCAGTCGTGCCGGTTGGCCAGCACGATGATCTGGCGGTAGTCGCGTACCTCGAAGAGCTTCTCCACGCCGCGGTGCATGTAGCCGATGATCGGCTCGCAGGCCATGACACGTTCGCCGTCGAGCGTGAGGCGCAGGCGGAGGACGCCGTGCGTGGCCGGGTGCTGGGGCCCGATGTTGAGCACCATGTCGGTCGTGGCGAAGCCTGTACCGACGCTCGCGGTGACCTCTGTCATGAGCGTGAGAACAGACGCTGGACCATGCGGACGAAGCGCTTGGCGAGCCCACGCGGCGAGATGCGCTCGACCCGCTCGAGCCGGGCGTAGAGCTCGTCGATCTGCCGCTTCTGAGTTTCAACTTGCGTGTGAAGTCGGGCATGTCGGCTTCCGGCGCCCTGCCAGGGCGGGTGCGGGAACGGCAGCTCGTACCGCTGCGCGTGCCGGGTGATGTCGAGGACCATGCCGTCGCGCAGCCACTGCAGGCGAGACGCGACCTCTCGGCCGTCGGCGGCGATCAAGGGGCGTACGGCCGGCGGGAACGTCGCCGCGGCGAGACGTTCGTCGAAGTCGCCGGTGCCGTTGCCCTTGGTCCAGATGTGATCGAGGCCGTTGCGATCGAGGAATGCGGTGTAGCGATCGAAGCCGTTGGGCAGCTCCGCGTTGAACGCCGTCAGGTCGGTCGACTCGTAGAGCTCTTCGACCTTGAGGTCGGCCGTCAGCTCGGGCGTGACCCGGTAGGGCATCTGGTGGTAGTCGGCGAGCTCGAGGGTGCGTGAGTCGTGGGCGAGCAGCAGCGCCGGGGTTCGTCCCAGCAGCGCCGCAACGTTGCCGTGGAAGCGGGTGCCGTAGGCAAAGTCCTGCGTTGCGAGGAAGTCATACCAAGGCCAGGTGTCGAGGAACAGCCTGATGCGATCGGACTGGTAGAGCGGGTGGTCCATGTGCACGGGCGCCAATGGGTCGTGAACGTGGGGGAACGGCACACCCCACAGCAGCATCCGCAGGTCGTGGGCGTCCTGGCCGATGTAGGTGAGGTTGGGGTGACGATCGGCCTGAGCCATCGCGAAAGCCCCAATACCGGGTACCTCGGGTGTCAGGTTGAGGGCCAGCTGGCTGTCGGCGGAGATCGCGTCGACCTTCTTGGTGACGGTGAAGTCGCGGCCGTGCAGGAACAGTGAAGGGCATCCGATGATGTCGATCGACTCGTCCGGGAATCCCAGGCTGACGAGGTATGACTTCGTGAACTCGCCGCGTACACCGATCGATGCCGAACGGTCGAGCACGAGTCCGACGAATCGCTTGACTGACTCGGCGATCGGCGCGAGAGACTCAACGCCCTGACCGTGAGCCGCTTGAGCTCCGATGCCGACGACCGTCGTTGGGATCGTGACGCTCTTGAGGAGCTCGCTCAGACGGTTGAGGCGATCGGCGAAGTCGGGTCGGAACGCATTGGCCAGCGGGATGACGAACTGGTCGAACTCCCGGTTGATGCGGCTGCCGTCGCCGGGCTCGGGAGGCCTGCGTTCCGAGAGGGTGCCGTTGGAGATGAGCTCAGCGCCATCGACCGAAAGAGCCTTCCAGACCGAGTGCTGGAAGAGGTAGTTGCCGCTGTTGCTGTTGAACACGTCCTGCGTCAGCGTCGTCTCAGCGACGACGGGCGTGAACGGATCCTTGCCGGATCGGATCAACAAACGCGACATGGCCTCATCCTTCCACGTTGCGTGTGTCGGTCACGGCCCATATGAAGTCTCCCCAGCCGCCGATTGCGCGGAGCTCTGCGGCCTCGCTGGCGCGGGTGAGGGCACGTACGTACGCCGGGGGGTCGGCGGTGGCCAGTTCGAGGGGTGGCCGCGCCCCGTCAATGCCGAGCTCCGCCAGCATGTCCCGTTGCCTCGCCAGATCTGCGCCAGCCGCGGCGGCGACCGAGTCGATCGCCACGTGGGTCGTCACGTCTCGGGTGCCATCGGGGACGACATCCACTTCGTGACCGCTCGCGTAGGACCGGAGTGAGCCAAAGGGAGGGCGAGCCTCGCGGGTGTGGGCGTAGTCGATCGCGACGGCAATGCCGTTGACGCGGGAGACAGCATCGGCCCACGCCGTGTCGCGGGGTTCGCCGATCTCGGCGCGATGCCCGGGCTCGGTGACCGGCCACCATGTGTCGAGCCAGGCTGACGAGTGCTCGTCGCCCAGAGACTCCTCGCCCGTCGCAGGATCGACGTGGACGAGACGTACGACGCCATCGTCGTCGACCTCGACGACATCGCATGGGATGTTGTCGAGCCACTCGTGAGCCAGGAGGAGCCCGTCGATGGTCCCGGGCAGCCGGTCCGTCCAGATGATCTCCGCGGGAAGGCTCGCCGGACGTGCCGCCAGCTCGACGCCGATCAGCTGCGCGGGCACGCCGATCGCATGCAGCGCGCTCAGCAGCTCGCCACCGCCGGCTGCCATGTCGACGATCGTGGTCAGGCCGTTCCGGGTCACGAGCTCGGCGATCGCCTCGGCGAACAGGCCCGACTGCGCGCTCGTACGAAAGTGCTCGGCAGGTCGATTCGTACGAAAGAAGCCGCCGTCGTCATACAGCGCCCGCTCCCACGCCTCACGCCAGAGGGGGAGCGCGGTCTTCATGCGATCACGGTACGCACCCGTCGCTATGCTCGGCGCGTGGCTCGAATACGGAGACAGCTGCGGCGGGCCCTGCTGGCGCCCCTCGAGCGTTGGCGACAGCGTTCGCGCCCCCTTCTGAGCATCGTCGTCCCCGTCTACAACGGCGAAGCGTTCCTCAACGAGTGCCTGACCTCGGCCCGTCGTCAGAGCTACCGCCGGGTCGAGATCATCGTGATCGACGACGGTTCGACCGATGGGAGCCGTGCCATCGCCGACCGTCACGCCAACGCCGACCGTCGCCTGACAGTCCTGACCCAGGCCAACACGGGCGTCGGCGAAGCCCGACGGGCAGCGGTCGCGACAGCAACGGGCGAGTTCCTGACCTTCCTCGATGCCGATGACTCCTTGACGCGTGACGGAGTCCTGGCTGCCATGGATGCACTCGAGGAGACCGGATCGGACATCGCGGTGATGCCCTACCAGCGTCAGGACGGAACGAAGATCCGTCCCGCGGCGGCCTGGATCCGAGCACTGCACGCCCAGCCCGCGATGCATGTGACCCTGAGCGAACGGCCGGACGTGCTCGTCAATGCCGTCGCGTGCGCCAAGATCTTCCGGCGAGCGTTCTGGGACTCGACCCAGCTGGCGTTTCCGACGGTCCTGCTCGCCGGTGACCAGATCGTGACGGCCAGGGCCTATCGCGACGCGCACGGCATCGACATCTCCGGCGTGACCGGCTACACGTGGCGCCGCCAGGAGTCGTCGATTTCGCAGGGCCAGGTGACTGCCGCGGCGGTTCATGCGCGCCAGGACGCCATCGACGCAGTCCTGGAGATCCTTGAGCCACTACCGGGCGTCCGGGCGGAGCGCGCCCTGCAGTACCTCCGCTACAACATCCCCAACTCGGTGCTCAAGCTCGAGCGCGCAGACGATGCGTACCTCGACGCGTTGATCGAGCGGGTGCCGGCGATCGTCGAGGCGGCTCCAGCCGACCGCTACGCCCGCGAGGTGCCGGCGGAGTTCCGGGTCCTGTACGCGCTGCTCGCGAACGGAGATCACGAAGCGATCTGGCGCTACGTGCGAGCCGAGGGCATGCAGGCCGAGATGCACGCATCGGGTCGGGAGCCGACAGGTTTCACGGTGTACCTCCCGGGCTGGCAGAGCGACCCGGTGCCGGCCGAGGCGTACGTCCTGACTTCTGAGCAAACGGAGCTCAAGGTAAAGGTGCGCAGCTCGCGCCGTTCCGGAGGAGACCTCGTCGTGGACCTCGCCGCATGGTTTCCGAACGTCGAGCTGGTCAGACCCTCGCTGACGGTCACCACGAGTGACAACGCGAAGGCAGATATTGTGCACGGTGGCGAGCCGGCAGTGTTCGTTTCGCGGGCGGGAAGCACCCGCCCTTACCCAGGTTCGGCCTGGAGCTTGAGGCTGCTTGACGTGGGTCGGCGACAGCCGGATCGGATCACGGTGACCCTCGAGGACGGCTCGCTCAACGGCACGGTCAGTGCCAGACTCCCCTTATGAACGCTGACCTGCTCGGACTGCTGCTCGGAATCGCCCTCGGGCTCGCCGCGATCTTCCTGGTCCGTCGACTCAACGGCGTGCCGTGGATGTACGCGTACGCGCTGCTGGTCCTGCCATTCGTCTACATCGTGTTCGCGGTGGTCGACGATGCGCCGAACGCTGCAGGCAAGGAATTCGTGGCGGGAATACCGTTCATCGCTGCCGGCATCGCGCTGCTGTGGTTCAAGGTGCCGTACGCGACGGTCGTGGTCGGAGCGTTCTGGATCCTGCATGCGTTCTACGACTTCGTGCACGACGAGATCTTCATCAACCCGGGCGTCCCGGACTGGTACCCGATGGCCTGCATCGGAACCGACGCCGTGATCGGCGGCTACCTCCTGTGGCTCGGCCTCCGCGACAAGCAGCCTGCGTCGGTGTGATCGACGGCATAGGGCCGAAAGAGTGCGGACGTCGTTGAGCCGGACGTAGACTAGAAGTGTCAATTTGTCTGGTACCCACCGTGGACTGGAACGAAAGGCAACAGCGCATGATGCGTCCTACTTTGGGCGTGATCGGAGCCGGCAAGGTCGGCACCGTTCTCGCTTCTCGCTTCCGCACCGCCGGCTACCCCGTCACGGGTGCCACCGGTCGTACGCACGCCAGCCTGCTTCGCATCAACACGATGCTGCCCGGCGTCGACGTCCTTACGCCTGCTGAAGTTGCCGCAGCCAGCGACATCATCCTGATCGCCGTTCCCGACGACAGCCTCATCGCCGTCGCCGAGGAGCTCGCTGCCTCGGGCGCCGTACGCCCTGGCCAGTTCGTGCTGCACACCAGCGGCCGCCACGGCACCGACGCTCTTGCGTCGCTGACTCGACTTGGCGCTCGCGCCATCGCGTTCCACCCGGCCATGACGTTCACCGGCACCGCGGTCGACTTCGAACGCACCTGCGTCTTCGGCCTGACCGCGGCCACCGCCGACCGGGCGTTCGCCGAAGAGCTCGTCGCCGCCCTCGGCGGCACCCCGATGTGGGTCGCCGAGACCGATCGCGCGCTCTATCACGCAGCTCTTGCCCACGGCGCCAACCACCTGGGCACGCTGGTTGCCCAGTCGATGGACCTGCTGCGTCAGGCCGGCGCGACCGATCCCGCCGCTGTCCTCCGGCCGCTGCTGTCGGCTTCGCTCCAGAACGTGCTTGCCTACGGTGACGCCGCGCTCACCGGTCCTGTCGTACGTGGCGACATCACCACGATCCGCGCTCACATCGACGCGCTCGCTGCTGCCGGTGTCGACGACGCAACCGTCGACGCCTACCTCGAGCTCGCCCGCGCGACGGCCAGCCGCGCCGAGGCCGATGGCCGTATCGCTCCCGCCACGGCGAGCAGCATTCGCTCAGTCCTCGACGAGGCCGACTGGGACACGATGGCCCAGATCGCGGCAGGCATCTGATCATGTCCATCACGATCGCGCGGACACGCGCTGAGCTCGCCGCTGCTGTCGGCGACGCCTCTGTCGCGTTCGTACCCACGATGGGTGCGCTGCACGACGGTCACGTCCAGCTGCTGAAGCATGCTCGCCCGCTCGGCGAGGTGCTCGTCGCCTCGATCTTCGTCAATCCGACACAGTTCGCGCCGGGGGAGGACTTCGAGGACTACCCGCGTACGTTCGACGCCGATCTCGAACGCTGCGCCGAGGCCGGCGTCGACGTCGTCTTCGCGCCGACTGTCGAGACGATGTACCCGTCAGGCTTCGACACGACCACCAGGATCGACCCGGGTCCGCTCGGCTCGATCCTGGAAGGTGCAGCCCGTCCGACCCACTTCCGTGGAGTCCTGACGGTCGTCGCCAAGCTGTTCGGCCTCGTACGACCCGATGTAGCCGTGTTCGGCGAGAAGGACTACCAACAGCTCACGCTCATCCGCCAGATGTCCCGCGAGCTCGCCCTCGACGTCGAGATCGTCGGCTGCCCGACCGTACGCGAGGCCGATGGCCTGGCCATGAGCTCGCGCAACGTCTACCTGACAGCCGATGACCGCGTACGCGCTGCCGCCGTCTCGGCCGCCCTTCGCGCTGGCGTTGCGGCCGGACCCGAAGGCGCCGAAGCCGTGCTCGCCGCCGCTCACGCGGTGCTCGATGCTGCCGGCATCACCCCTGACTACCTCGTCCTGACCAACCCTGAGCTCGGAGAACCCGAGCCCGGCCAGGAAGCTCGCCTGCTCGTCGCTGCCCGCGTCGGAAAGCCGCGCCTCCTCGACAACTGTGCACTCACTATTGGCGCAACGAAGCTAGGGAGCTGACCATGCTGCGGACCATGATGACCTCGAAAATCCACCGTGCGACGGTGACGCAGGCTGACCTGCACTACGTCGGCTCGGTGACGGTAGACCAGGATCTGCTCGACGCAGCCAACCTGCTGCCGGGCGAGATGGTGCACATCGTCGACATCGACAACGGTGCACGCTTGGTCACCTACACGATCGCCGGCGAGCGTGGCAGCGGCGTGATCGGCATCAACGGTGCCGCCGCCCGCCTCGTGCACCCAGGTGACCTCGTCATCCTCATCGCCTACGGCCAGATGGAGGACGCCGAGGCTCGCGAGTTCGAGCCGAGCGTCGTGTTCGTCGACTCGGAGAACAAGATCATCGGTACGGGCAGCGATCCCGCCGAAGCGCTGCCGGGCACTGGCCTGATCCGCGGTGACATCGTCGACAACCCGCTGCTCGCCACGGTCTGACATGAGCGAGCGCCAGCGAGCTCATCATCAAGTACGAGTCATGCCATGGCGTCCGTACCGTGGTTTTCATACGGACGTGATGGCATGAGTCTCCTCTGCCTCGACGTCAGCAACAGTCACACGACGATTGGTGCCTTCGACGGGGAAGAGCTGATTGCTCACTGGCAGGTCTCGTCCGACGAGCGCCGTACGGCCGATGAGTGGGAGCTGCTCATCGCCGGCTTGGTGGCCAACAGCGACGTCAAGCGGGTCGAGGCCGTCAGCATGTGCTGCACCGTCCCGTCGATCCTGGTCGAGCTGCGCGGACTGCAGGAGCGCTACTACGCAGGTATGCCCGTCGCGATCGTCGGCCCGGGCGTCAAGACCGGCGTGCCCATCCACACCGACAACCCGCGCGAGGTGGGTGCCGACCGTATCGTCAACGCTCTCGCTGCTGCCGAGCTGTATGGCGGCCCCGCGATCGTCGTCGACCTCAACGGCACCGCCACGATCTTCGATGTCGTCGATGACGCCAACCGCTACATCGGTGGCGCTATCGCTCCCGGCGTCGAGCTGTCACAGGAGGGCTTGGCCCGCCGCGGTGCGCAGCTTCGCAGTGTCGAGCTCGCCCTGCCGCGCGATGTCGTTGGCAAAAACACCGTCGAGGCGATCCAGTCCGGACTGATCTTCGGCTTCGCCGGTCTGGTCGACGGCATGGTCGAGCGCATCATCGACTCGCTGGGGGCCGACCCCGACCACGTCACGGTCATCGCGACGGGTTCCTACCCCGAGGCGGTCCTCGACCAGTGCAGCTCGATCACGACCCGTGATCCCTGGCTGACCCTGACGGGCCTGCGCCTCATCCACGAAAAGAACCAGTGACGCGGGCCGATAGGCTTGCTCCTCGTGAACGACGCCACCCCGACACCTCCGGCTGAGGACGACCTCCCCGAGCAGATGCTCGTGCGCCGC
>JAKFCR010000078.1:0-2644 GCA_036676545.1 Aeromicrobium sp.
AGGTGCTCCGTACCGCCCGGACGTGTGGCCGTCACTAGCCGCGGACTCCGTAGAGGTGCTCGAGTGCAAGCTGGTCGAGCTTCTCGAAGCCTGCTCCGTATGCAGCGAGCTCGTCCGCCGACGGACCTGTCGATGCCTCCAGCTCGCTCCAGGTCTCGCCTTCGTTGAGCGTCGGCTTCGCGAGCTCGGGGAGCTTGGCTGCAACGAGCGCTGCTTGCACCTCAGGATCGGCGCGGAACGCGATCGCCTTTTCGCGCAGGATCAGGTAGTTCGTCATGCAGGCTTCTGCAGCAACCCATACGCCGTTGTCATCCTCGGTGCGCGGTGTCTTGAAGTCGAAGTGAACCGGCCCGTCGTACCCACCTGCGAGCAGGGTGTCGACGACCCAGAACGCACCACGCGAGTTGCCGGCGCCGAAGCGGAAGTCCTGGTCGTAGCGCGGTCCGCTCTGCCCGTTGAGGTCGATGTGGAAGAGCTTGCCCTGCCACATGGCCTGCGCGTAGCCGTGCGCCGCATTGAGGCCGGCCATCTCTTCGTGCCCGATCTCGGGGTTGACGCCAACGCCTTCCTTGCGGTCGAGGGTCTCGATGAAGGCGAGCGCGTGACCAATCGTCGGCAGCAGGATGTCGCCTCGGGGTTCGTTGGGCTTGGGCTCGATCGCGAACTTGATGTCGTAGCCCTTGTCGTGCACGAACTCGCCCAAGATGTTGAACGCCTCGCGGTAGCGGTCCAGTGCGGCTGCGACATCCTTGGCAGCGCCAGACTCGGCACCTTCGCGGCCACCCCAGCAGACGTAGACCTTGGCGCCGAGCTCGGCAGCCAGGTCGATGTTGCGCATGACCTTGCGGATGGCGAAGCGTCGGATCTCGCGATCGTTGGACGTGAAGCCGCCGTCCTTGAAAACCGGATGACCGAACAGGTTCGTCGTCGCGGTCGTCACGACCAGACCTGTGTCGGCGAGACCCTTCTTCCAGCGTTCGATGATCGCGTCCCGGCTGGCATCGTCCGAGCCGAACGGGATCAGGTCGTCGTCGTGGAAGTTGACGCCGTACGAGCCGATCTCCTTGAGCTTCTCGAGGGCGTAGATCGGGTCCATCGGTTCACGCGTCGGCTCACCGAACGGATCGCGTCCGGGGTAGGCAACAGTCCACAGCCCGAAGGAGAACTTGTCGGACGGTGATGGGGTGGGGATGCTCATGGCAACACTTTCTTAGATGGTTTCGCGGTCGCGAAGAAGTGCGTAGGCCTCACGCACCAGAGGGGTCGGTTCTGCTTCATACGTCTCGGACGCGACAGGCGCCCAGGCTGGGGGTTCTGGTGTGCCGGCGAGCGCCCACGCCGCCTGGCGGGCCGCGCCGAGGGCGACGTACTCGCCGGGAGCGGGAACGGTCACGGGACGGCCGAAGATGGCGGGCGCGAGCGTACGTACGGCCGGATTGCTCGCTGCCCCGCCGACCATGAGGATCCGCTGAGGAGCTGTTCCAGTAGTCGCGGTGAGGTGGTCGATCGCATCTGCGAGGGAGCACAGCAACGCTTCGACGGCTGCCCGTGCCAGGTCTTCCCGAGTGGTTGAAGTGGTGAGACCCGCCCACGTGCCGGTGGCGTGTGGGCGACTCGGCGTACGTTCGCCGTCGTAGTAGGGGAGGACGGTGAGTCCGTTGGCTCCGGACGGTGCGGCAAGCGCCAGACGAGCCAGCTCGTCGTGATCGATGCCGAGGAGGGTCGACTGCAGCTCGAGAATGCGGGCGGCATTGATCGTGGCGACGAGCGGCAAGAAGTGCGAGGTGGTGTCCGCGAATCCGGTGACGGATCCAGATGGGTCGGAGACCGGCTTGTTGGTGATGGCCGACGCCACACCGGATGTACCGATGGACACGACGACGTCGCCCGGTTTCAGGTCGAGCGCGAGGGCTGCGGCCATGTTGTCGCCCGTGCCTGCGGCCACCAGCAGTCCGGATGAGGCTGTTGCGGCCACATCCGACGAGGCAACGATGCGGGGGAGCTCGACAGCATGGCCGATGGCGGCTTCTGCCAGGTCGGGCCGCCAGGCGTCATCGCGGGTTGAGAAGTAGCCGGTGCCGGAGGCGTCGCCGCGGTCCGTGAACGGGTCACCTCCGCCGACGACATGGCGGGATACGTAGTCGTGGGGGAGCAGTACTCGCTTGGTGCGGGACGCGGCATCAGGCTCGTGATCGCGCAGCCACCGCAGCTTGGTTGAGGTGAACGATGCGACGAGGACGCTGCCGACAGCATCCGCGCAGGCGGCTGGGCCACCCATCTCTTCGATCAGATCGATCGCTTCCTGGCTGGAACGAGTGTCGTTCCACAGAATCGCGTCGTGGACGGGGGAGTCGGAGGCGTCGAGCGCGACCATGCCGTGCTGCTGACCACCGACGGCGATGGCTTCGGCACGATCGAGAAGGCCGGCGGACGCCTTGTCGAAGGCATCCAGCCAGCGCCTCGGGTCCACCGAGGTGCCGACCGGATGTGGCGCATGCTGGCTCTCCAGGACGGTGCCAGTATCGGCGTCCACCAGCAGTGCCTTCGTCGACTGCGTCGAGGAGTCGACGCCGATCACAGAAGCCATGACTCAGGTTTAGTATGAGTCGTGAATTAAGTCAAGGGCAACAGACCGTACGCTGGC
>JAKFCR010000079.1:0-3428 GCA_036676545.1 Aeromicrobium sp.
ACCGTGACGTCGATCGTGGTCACGCCGTCTTCCTCGGACACGATGTTGCCCGTGAAGCGCAGCGTGTCGTACGGGTAGGCCGGCGCCCCGAGGCGGAGGGCGCACGACAGGATCTGCGTCTGCGGCCCGGACCAGTCGGTGATGTAGCGCTGCACCAAGCCGGTCGTGCTGAGGATGTTGATGAAGATGTCCTTGCTGCCGTGACCGATCGAGCGGTCACGGTCGTGGTGGACATCCTGGAAGTCACGAGTCGCGAGTGCGGTCGACACCACGAGGGTCGGCGTGATCGGCAGTTCCCATACGGGGAGGTCCGACGTCAGTTCGGGCTCGGGCTCCGGCGCGGGGGTGCCAGCCGGCTGCCACTTCGCGAGGGTGACCTCGTCGTCGATCGGGTCGAACCAGACCTCGACGGCGTCGCCTATCGCGACTTCTCCCTTGACCTCGCCGATCATCCGGACGCCCTCTTCGAGGTCGACCAGTGCCAGCGTCAGCGGGAGCTGCTTGCCGGGTACGACAGGTGCGTGGTGCACGAGGAACGAACGAACGGTGCCCTTGCCTGACGCGACGACGAAGCCGCGATCCATCGCGTGGCATTTCGGGCATACGGGACCGGGCGGGTGCCGGAGCTCGCCGCAGGCGTTGCACTTCTGGATGCGCAGCTCGCCTGCCTGCGTGCCCTCCCAGAAGAAGGAGGTGTCCTTGTTGATCATCGGTCGCGACGACTTCGACTTGTCGACGGCGACGCGGCCGGTACCGGGCTTGAACTTGAGGACCCGGAACGTCATCGTGGCGACCTCTTCTTCGCCAACGCTCCAGATGCTCTTGGTGGTGATGAAGTAGCCCTCGCCGACACCGGTCTTCTTGGGACCCATGACGTCTGCGAGGTGCGTGCTGATCGTCGGGACCTCACCGGGACGCAGGGTGCGCGCGTAGGTCTGGTCGCAGTTGGTGCCGAGCACCGAGGTGAAGCCTGCGTCGTCGAGCACCTGCATCGTGTCGGGCAACGGGTCGTTGGGCATGCGCTCGGGGTTGAGGCCGTACATCGTCCACACCTGCGCCATCGCGGGAGGCGCCTCGGTGTCGGGCCCGGGAGCCCAGCGAGGGTTGGTGTCGCCGATCGCCTCGGCCCAATGACGGATCATCGGGGTGTTCACGGGGTCCGGAGCCTGGCGGGCGGGGCTGTTGCCCCGCGCCTTGATCTTGTCGGTCAGCTCAATGATCGGATCGGTGGTCATCGGGGCACCCTCGGCAGCTCAAGTCCGAACATGGCAATCAGCTCACGCTGCACCTCGTTGACGCCGCCGCCGAAGCTCAGCACGAGGTTGCGCTTGGCGGTCTTGTCGAGATAGTCGACGAGGCGGCCGGTCTCCGGATCGGAGGGATCGCCGAACGCGTCGACGACGTCAGTCAGTGCCAGTCCGAGCTTCTGCACCTCGTCGCTGGCGAACACCTTGGACGTGGAGGCATCGGCGACGGTCGCCTTGTCCGACGCCGGCGCGTTCGCCACGGCCCAGTTGAGCAGCTCGTTGACACGGAACGATGCGGTGGCGCGCGCGAGCGTGTCGCGTACCCACGGCACCTCGAGCACAGGCGTGCCGTCCGGAGCCGTACGACCCTCGGCCCATTCACGGACCAGATCGCGCAGACCCTCGATGCGGCCTGCCGGGCCGAGCATGACGCGCTCGTGGTTGAGCTGGGTCGTGATGAGGCTCCAGCCGCGGTTCTCCTCGCCGACCAGCATGTCGACGGGTACGCGTACGTCGTTGAAGTAGGTCGCGTTGGTGTGGTGCGAGCCGTCACTGGTGACGATCGGCGTCCACGAGTAGCCCGGGTCCTTGGTGTCGACGATCAGCACCGAGATGCCGCGGTGCGGGGGTGCGTCGGGATCGGTACGTACGGCGAGCCATACCCAATCGGCTGCGTGACCGCCGGTGGTCCACATCTTCTGGCCGTTGACGATGTAGTGGTCGCCGTCGCGCTTGGCGCTGGTGCGCATCGACGCGAGGTCGGTACCGGCGTCGGGCTCGCTGTAGCCGATCGCGAAGTGCACGTCGCCGGTGATGATGTCGGCGAGGAACATGTCCTTCTGCTTCTCGGTGCCGTACGCCTGCAGTGTCGGACCGACCGTCTGCAGCGTGACCGACGGGAGGTGGACGTCGGCGTGCGAGGCCTCGTTGACGAACACCTGCTGCTCGATGACACCGCGACCCTGGCCGCCGTACTCCTTGGGCCAGCCGACGCCCATCCAGCCGTCGGCACCCATCTGCTTGATGATGCGGTGGTAGGCCGGACCGTGGCGGTTGTTGCGCATCTCGTCGCGGTCGGCGTCGCTGACCAGGTTCATCAGGTAGTCGCGGGCCTCGTCCTTGAACGCGCGCTCCTCCTCGGTGAGCTCGGCGTTCTTGCCAGCGGTCTCGACAACAGGCACGGCGGCGAGCGCGGCCGGTCCGCCGAGGTGGCGGGCAACATCGCGTACGGCGGCGAAGTAGCGGGGCATGTCGTACGTCTCGTCGACGCCCATACCGCCATGGAGGTGCTGGCAGATCTGCATCAGGGCCGGTGCGCGGTTGGCGAACCAGTACGCAGCAATCGCCAGGTCGTCAGCGGCGGGGTCATCTGCGTCGAGGCGACGTACGACCTCGGTCGCCGTCAGGGTGAGCGTCCGCGAGCCGATGTAGACGTCGGCAATCTGCTGAGCCACGGCCTGGAACTCAGCGAGCGAACGGCCGAACTGCTTGCGGTCCTTGATGTAGCCAGCGGTCAGGTCGCGAGCACCCTCGACGACTCCGGCACCAAGAGAGGCGAGTCCGGCGATCGCGTGACTACGTACGACTTCGGCGTCGAGCTCGCCCAATGAGGGGGCAGCGTCGAATGTGTAGGTGGCTTCAGTCGTGCCGCGGGACGTACCGGTATCGACCTTGCTGACTCCGGCGCCATCAGCGTCGACGAGCGCGACGACTGAGCCTGCGGAGACGAGCAGAATCGTTGCACCCTCGAGAACGGGCACGCCAACCTTCGTGCCGGTCACGGTCCCGTCGAACGTCGTCCTGGGCTCGGTCGGCAGCGCGACACCGGGCTCACCCAGCGCCGGGGCGAACTTCAGCTCGCCAGCGAGAACCTTGGGAATCAGATCAGCCTGCAGGTCTTCGGAGCCAGAACGTACGAGGGGCAGCAAGCCGCACGCGACCGTCTCCCATACGGGCAGATCGGCAGCGCGGCGCCCGACCTCGTGAAGCAGAACGGAGATCTCGGTGAGGCCGAGACCCTCGCCGCCGAGCTTCTCGGGAGCAGCGAGCGCGAGAAGGCCCGACTCCTGCAGCGCGCGCCATGAGCCGTCTCCGCGGTCGAGCACGTCGCCAATGACGGAGCGCACCTCATCGAGTACCGAGTCCACGCAGATCGTCTCCTTTGCAGGCATTGGGCAATTC
>JAKFCR010000080.1:0-4731 GCA_036676545.1 Aeromicrobium sp.
GGACCGGCGGTGTCCTTGAACGGGTCACCAACCGTGTCACCGATGATCGTCGCCTCATGTGCAGGCGAGCCCTTGCCACCGTGGTTGCCGTCCTCGACGAGCTTCTTGGCGTTGTCCCACGCACCACCGGAGTTGGCGAGGAACACTGCCATCAACACACCCGTACCGATCGCGCCGGCCAGGTAGGCACCGAGCGGACCGATGCCGAGGCCGAAGCCGACTGCAATCGGAGCAAAGATCGCCAGGATGCCCGGCGTTGCGAGCTCACGCAGCGAGTCGCGCGTGCAGATGTCGACGACCTTGCCGTACTCGGGACGACCCGTGCCTTCCATGATTCCCGGGATCTCCCGGAACTGGCGACGCACTTCGTAGACCACGGCGCCGGCAGCACGGCCGACAGCGTTGATCGCGAGTCCGGAGAACAGGAACACCACGGCTGCACCGAGGATCAGACCGAACAAGTTGCTCGGGTCGGCCACGTTGAAGACGCCGTTGAGGGCGTATGTCTCGATGACCTTGATGCCACGAGCTTCTTCACCGATGTTGGCTGCCTCGACTGCCGAGCTGATCGAGCTCGTCAACGAGCCGAACAACGCCGTCGCAGCCAGAACGGCTGTGGCGATTGCGATGCCCTTGGTGATGGCCTTCGTCGTGTTGCCCACAGCGTCGAGCTCGGTGAGGATCTTTGCGCCCTCTTCGTCGACGTCGCCCGACATCTCAGCGATGCCCTGGGCGTTGTCGCTGACCGGACCGAACGTGTCCATCGCAACGATGACGCCGACGGTGGTCAACAGACCACAACCAGCCAGAGCGACGGCGAACAGTGCAACAACGAGCGAGCCGCTGCCGAGCAGGAAGGCGCCGAACACGGCAGCACCGATGACGATGGCCGTGTAGACAGCCGACTCGAAGCCGACCGACAGACCCGACAGGATGACCGTTGCGGCACCCGTGAGCGATGTCTTGCCGACATCCTTGACCGGGCGAGTCTCCGTGCCGGTGAAGTAACCCGTGAGGGCCAGGATCACAGCGGCGAGAACGATACCGATCAGCACCGCGATGATCGCGATGAGACGCGGGTTGGCGTCCAGACCCGGAGCGTCAGCACCGGCCTGCTGGCCGAGCGTGACGATGAGCGTGCTGGTGTCGATACCCGGGAGAGACGAGTCACTGAACTTGGTGGGCAGGAGCGCAAACGCAGCGCCAACCGAAGCCGCACCTGACACGAGAGCCGAGATGTAGAACGAGCGATTGATCGTCGTCAGTCCGCCCTCGCCCGCGCGCGGGCGGGTGATGTAGACGCCGAGGATGGCGGTCAGGGCACCGATCGCGGGGATCACGAGCGGGAACACGAGGCCGACTTCACCGAACGCAACCGAGCCGAGGATCAGCGCGGCGACCAAGGTGACGGCGTAGGACTCGAAGAGATCGGCAGCCATACCGGCACAGTCACCGACGTTGTCACCGACGTTGTCGGCGATCGTCGCGGCGTTGCGCGGGTCATCCTCGGGGATGTTCTGCTCGACCTTTCCGACGAGGTCGGCTCCGACGTCAGCAGCCTTGGTGAAGATGCCGCCGCCGACTCGCATGAACATGGCGAGCAGGGCCGCACCGAAGCCGAAGCCCTCGAGCACAACCGGCGCGTCGCCCGTGTAGATCAGGACGATCAAGCCGGCGCCCAGCAGGCCGAGGCCCACTGTGAGCATGCCGACCGTGCCGCCGGTGCGGAACGCAATGCGCATCGCCACCTCGCGGCCCTCGTTCTGGGCAGCCGCCGCAACTCGGATGTTGGCGCGCGTTGCGAGCCACATACCGAGGTAGCCGATCAGGGCCGAGAAGCCTGCGCCAGCCAGCAACGCAACGTAACGACCGATCTTGATCTTCCATTCGTTGTCCCAACCGAGGACAGCCGCATCGAGTGCGACCAGCATCCCGAGCGCAACGAGTGCGAAGACGGCGAGAGTGCGGAACTGGCGGCTGAGGTACGCGGCTGCGCCCTCCTGGACTGCCTGTCCGATCTCCTGCATCTTCTCGGTGCCCTCAGATGCCTTGAGCACCTGGGAACGGAACACAAACGCCATGATGAGCGCGAGAGCGCCGACTACGACAACTGCGTATAGGTAACGCGAGTTCTCGTTGGAAAAGTCGAGGTCTCCGCCCACTGCCGCAACAAAAGTCGCGTTCGCCATGAAAATCCTCCATGAGATAAGCAGAAAGAAGCGTTGGCCCAGACATCCAGACCAACGTGACGGAGGTTACATGCCAATTATGAGAACGGCATCAAGGGGTCTCATGATGTGTCGCCGCACGAGCCTCGTCGATCGAGGCGTGCAGGCCGAAGACCTTGTCCAATCCGGTGATCCCGAAGATCTTCAGGATGCGCTCGTGCGTGCAGACGATGTCGAGTGATCCGCCGTCAGCGCGTACGCGCTTGAGAGCTCCAACGAGGACGCCAAGTCCTGTCGAGTCGAGGAAGTCGACCTTCTCGACGTCGATGATCAATCGCGTGTTGCCGGCTTCGATCGCCGTCACAATCGCTTCGCGCAGCTTGGGCGCTGTATATACGTCTACTTCGCCGCCAACCTCGATGATCTCGAAGTTGTCGACAGTGCGCGATGACAGTGCCAGCTCCATGTCAAGCATCTAACCACGATCTGTGGGCCGTTGCCGCTCGGCAGTTTGACCGTCCAGGGTCTGGAAGACTTCCCACGTGGAACCCGCCGACATCGTCCTTCGTCACAGCGAACGGGTCACGCATGTCGAGCACATCCCCGCACGTGAGGCCGTGATCGAACCCTGGCCAGAGTGGGTCGACCCAGAGGTCCGGTCGATGTACGAGGCTCAGGGCATCCCCCATCTCTGGGGTCACCAAGCCGAGGCACTGCACCACATACGTTCTGGTCGCCACACGGTTGTCTCGACCGGTACGGCTTCGGGCAAGTCGTTGGCGTTCCAGGCACCTGCTCTCACCGCCCTCGCGGAGGGTCGATCGGGCAGCGGTTTGCAGGGCAACCGGATGCCGAGCGTCCTCTATCTCGCGCCGACCAAGGCGTTGGCCGCCGACCAGCTGCGCCGCCTCGCCGCAGCACCGGCGTTCACGCGGCCAGCGACGGTCGACGGTGACAACTCCCGCGAGGAGCGTGCCTGGGCCCGCGATCACGCGAACTACCTGCTGACCAACCCGGACACCCTGCACCACACGATCCTTCCCGGGCATGCTCGCTGGAGTCGCGTGCTCGGCGGCGTCAGCCATGTCGTGATCGATGAGTGCCACCACTACCGAGGCGTCTTCGGCGCCCACGTGGCTCACGTACTCCGACGCCTGCGACGCATCTGCCAGCACTACGGCGCCGACCCGGTGTTCGTCCTGTCGTCAGCGACGGTCGCGGATCCCGACGTGTTTGCCGGGCGTCTCACCGGTCTCGACGTCGTGGCGGTGACCGACGACGCGTCACCGCACGCCGCGCAAACCATCGCGCTGTGGGAGCCGCCGCTGCTGCCTGGCCAGGACGAGAGCCAGACGCCCGTACGTCGTGCGGCCAACACCGAAGCCGGTGAGCTGCTCACCGATCTGGTGATCGGGAAGGTGCGCACGTTGGCGTTCGTACGATCGCGTCGTGGCGCCGAGACCGTTGCGGCAACGGCCCAGCGCAGCCTGTCCGAGGTCGACCCCGAGCTGGCGGCTCGCGTCGCCACCTACCGGGGCGGCTACCTGCCAGAGGAGAGGAGAGAGCTCGAGCGTCGACTGCGCGATGGCGACCTACTCGGACTGGCGAGCACCAATGCTCTCGAACTTGGAATCGACATCGCCGGGCTGGACGCGATCATCAGCGTCGGCTTCCCCGGCACACGCGCGGCGTTACGGCAGCAGTTCGGTCGCGCCGGTAGGGCGGGCCGCGACTCGATCGGCATCCTTGTCGCCCGGGATGAACCTCTCGACACCTATTTAGTGCATCACCCCGAAGCGCTCCTCGGTGCGCCAGTCGAGTCGTCAGTCTTCGATCCTGACAATCCTTATGTGCTCGGCCCGCACCTCGCCGCCGCAGCGCATGAGCTGCCGCTGACCGAAGCGGACTTCGAGCTGTTCGGCCCGCGAACGGCCGAAGGCATCAAGGCGCTCGAGGCCGCCGGCTTGCTCCGCAAGCGCCCTGCCGGCTGGTTCTGGACCAAGCGCGAGCGGGCGAGCGACCTTGCGGACATCCGGTCCAGTGGTGGGTCGCCGGTCCAGATCGTCGACGCGGGCACCGGCCGGCTGATCGGAACGGTGGACGCGGGCTCGGCAGACGCTGCGGTCCACGATGGCGCGGTCTATGTGCACCAGGGTGAGGTCCACGTCGTGAACGAGTACGACGTCGAGGACGGAGTCGCGATCGTGCATCGCGAGGATCCGGAGTACTCGACGATGGCGCGCTCGGTCACCGAGATCACGATCACCGAGACGGAACGTACGACGAAGTGGGGCGAGGCGGCGATGTCGTTCGGCTCGGTCGATGTGGTCAGGCAGGTCATCTCTTATACAAAGCGGAGCACGACCGGCGGTGGGATGTTGGGCGAGGAGCTGCTGGACCTTCCGGAGCGGACGTTGCCGACCAAGGCTGTGTGGTGGACGCTCAGCGAGAAGGCGGTGGCCGAGTCGCTGGCGACCGCCGACATCCCTGGTGCTGCTCATGCGGCAGAGCACGCCGCAATCGGGTTGCTGCCTCTGCTTGCCACGTGCGATCGCTGGGACAT
>JAKFCR010000081.1:0-3427 GCA_036676545.1 Aeromicrobium sp.
GGGTTACTATGAACTTTCGCGTTCGCCTCGCTATGCCCTCCTTCAAATGCTGGTTGGAAGGCGCCCCTTGACCGGGGTCGATTGGCGTGCGCGGAGCACCCCTCACTGAGCCACCCGCCTGCGAGCCCTTGGAAGGACCCCTCTTGGCCGCCTCGCGCACCACAGCACCTGTTCAGCCCCGCCGCATCTCATTCGCCAAAATTGCAGAACCTCTCGAGGTCCCAGAGCTCCTGGCTCTGCAGACCGACAGCTTTGCATGGCTGATTGGCGATGACTCCTGGAAGACCGGAGTCGAGCAAGCGCTCGCCGCCGGTCGCACTGATGTCTCGACCAAGTCCGGTCTGGAGGAGATCTTCGAGGAGATCTCGCCGATCGAGGACTTCTCCGAGACGATGAGCCTCTCGTTCCGCGATCACCGCTTCGAGCCCCCCAAGTACTCCGTCGAGGACTGCAAGGATCGCGACGTCACGTACGCCGCTCCGTTGTTCGTCACCGCGGAGTTCATGAACAACGAGACTGGCGAGATCAAGAGCCAGACCGTGTTCATGGGCGACTTCCCGCTGATGACCGACAAGGGCACCTTCATCATCAACGGCACCGAGCGTGTCGTCGTGTCCCAGCTCGTCCGCTCGCCGGGTGTCTACTTCGAGCGCACGCCCGACAAGACGTCCGACAAGGACATCTACACCGCCAAGGTCATCCCTTCGCGTGGTGCGTGGCTCGAGTTCGAGATCGACAAGCGCGACATGGTCGGCGTCCGTCTCGACCGCAAGCGCAAGCAGAGCGTCACCGTCCTGCTCAAGGCGCTCGGTTGGACCGAGGCTCAGATCCTTGAAGAGTTCGGCCAGTACGAGTCGATCCGCCTGACGCTGGAGAAGGACAACACCACCACGCAGGACGAGGCGCTCCTCGACATCTACCGCAAGCTGCGTCCGGGCGAACCGCCGAGCCGCGAAGCTGCGCAGACGTTGCTGGACAACTACTACTTCAACGCCAAGCGCTACGACACGGCCAAGGTCGGTCGCTACAAGATCAACAAGAAGCTCGGCGCTGACGAAGCCTTCGATCAGCAGACGCTGACGATCGACGACATCGTCTCGACGATCAAGTACATCGTTGCTCTGCACAACGGCGACTCCGAGCTGGACACCCCGGCCGGCAAGACCATCGTCGAAGCCGACGACATCGACCACTTCGGCAACCGCCGTATGCGCACCGTGGGCGAGCTGATCCAGAACCAGCTCCGCACCGGCCTTGCGCGTATGGAGCGCGTCGTACGTGAGCGCATGACGACTCAGGACGTCGAGGCCATCACGCCGCAGACCCTGATCAACATCCGCCCCGTGGTTGCTGCGCTCAAGGAGTTCTTCGGAACCTCGCAGCTGTCGCAGTTCATGGACCAGAACAACCCGCTCGCGGGCCTGACGCACAAGCGTCGTCTGTCGGCCCTCGGACCGGGCGGTCTGTCACGTGAGCGTGCCGGCTACGAAGTCCGTGACGTCCACCCGTCGCACTACGGTCGTATGTGCCCGATCGAGACGCCTGAAGGCCCCAACATTGGTCTGATCGGCTCGCTCGCTTCGTACGGTCGCATCAACTCGTTCGGCTTTGTCGAGACGCCTTACCGCAAGGTCGTCAAGAACAAGGTCACGACGCAGATCGACTACCTGACCGCCACGGACGAAGACCGCTTCATCATCGCGCAGGCCAACTCGCTGCTCGACGAGAAGAGCAACTTCGCCGAAGACATGGTCCTGGTTCGTCAGAAGGGTGGCGAGGCTGAGCTTCGTCCCGCTGCTGACGTCGACTACATGGACGTCTCGCCTCGCCAGATGGTGTCAGTCGCTACCGCGCTGATCCCGTTCCTCGAGCACGACGATGCAAACCGCGCCCTCATGGGGTCCAACATGCAGCGTCAGGCCGTCCCGTTGATCCGCAACGATGCGCCTCTCGTCGGTACCGGCATGGAGTTCCGTGCCGCCGTCGACGCCGGAGACGTCACCGTCGCCAAGGCTTCGGGAGTCGTCAAGGAGGTCTCGGCCGACGCGATCGAGATCACCCAGGACGACGGTTCGGACTTCACCTACCGCCTGTCGAAGTTCAAGCGCTCCAACCAGGGCACTTGCACCAACCAGCGTCCGCTGGTCGTCGAAGGTCAGAAGGTCGTCGTGGGCACTCCGCTCGCCGACGGTCCCTGCACCGACGAAGGCGAGATGGCGCTCGGCACCAACCTCCTGGTTGCGTTCATGCCTTGGCAGGGACACAACTACGAAGACGCGATCATCCTGTCGCAGCGTGTTGTCCAGGACGACCTGCTCACCTCGATTCACATCGAGGAGCACGAGGTCGATGCCCGTGACACCAAGCTCGGCCCTGAGGAGATCACTCGGGACATCCCGAACGTCTCCGAGGAGATGCTCGCTGACCTCGACGAGCGCGGCATCATCCGCATCGGTGCTGAAGTCGGCAACGGCGACATCCTCGTCGGCAAGGTCACGCCCAAGGGCGAGACCGAGTTGACCCCCGAGGAGCGCCTGCTGCGCGCCATCTTCGGTGAGAAGGCGCGCGAAGTGCGCGACACCTCGCTGAAGGTTCCGCACGGCGAGTCCGGCACGGTCATCGGCGTTCGAGTGTTCGACTCGGCCGAGGGCGATGAGCTCTCACCGGGCGTCAACCAGCTCGTACGTGTCTACGTCGCTCAGAAGCGCAAGATCTCCAACGGTGACAAGCTTGCTGGCCGTCACGGCAACAAGGGCGTCATCTCCAAGATCCTGCCCGTCGAGGACATGCCGTTCCTCGAGGACGGAACTCCCGTCGACATCGTGCTCAACCCGCTCGGTGTTCCTGGTCGAATGAACGTCGGTCAGGTGCTGGAGACCCACCTCGGTTGGGTCGCCAAGACCGGCTGGCAGATTCCGGACGACGAGAAGGACGAGTGGGCAGAGACCCTTCGCAAGATCGGTGCTGACAAGGCTGAGCCGGCGACCAACATCGCCACTCCGGTCTTCGACGGCGCGCGCGAGGACGAGATCCAGGGACTCCTGGCCTCGACCCTGCCCAACCGTGACGGTGAGCGCATGGTCAAGCGTGACGGCAAGGCGATGCTGTTCGACGGTCGTACCGGCGAGCAGTTCCCCGATCCCGTCTCGGTCGGCTACATGTACCTCCTGAAGCTGCACCACCTCGTCGACGACAAGATCCACGCACGCTCCACGGGTCCCTACTCGATGATCACCCAGCAGCCGCTCGGCGGTAAGGCCCAGTTCGGCGGCCAGCGCTTCGGTGAGATGGAAGTGTGGGCACTCGAGGCGTACGGCGCCGCATACGCACTGCAGGAGCTTCTGACGATCAAGTCGGATGACATCCTCGGCCGCGTCAAGGTGTACGAAGCGATCGTCAAGGGCGAGAACGTACCGGAGCCGGGTAT
>JAKFCR010000082.1:0-3898 GCA_036676545.1 Aeromicrobium sp.
GAGTTCAGCCACCACGAGGGCGGCCCCGGGCAGCAGGAGATCGACCTCCGCTACGCCGACGCACTCTCGACGGCCGACAACATCATGACGTTCCGCACGGTCGTACGTGAGGTTGCTCTGTCGCAGGACAAGTGGGCGTCCTTCATGCCCAAGCCGTTTACCGATCACCCGGGTTCGGGCATGCACACGCACGTGTCGCTGTTCGAGGGTGACGAGAACGCCTTCCATGAGGCCGGCGCTGAGTACGGGCTCTCCAAGACCGGACGAGCGTTCGTCGCCGGCATCCTGCACCACACGCCGGAGATCACCGCGGTCACCAACCAGTGGGTCAACTCCTACAAGCGCCTCGCTGGCGGGGGAGAGGCACCCAACTACGTCTGCTGGGGCCACAACAACCGCTCGGCACTCATCCGCATCCCGATGTACAAGCCGCACAAGGGCAACTCGGCGCGCATCGAGCACCGCGCCATCGACTCGGCCTGCAACCCGTACCTCGCGTTCGCGCTGGTGCTGGCTGCCGGACTGAAGGGCATCGAGGAGAAGTACGAGCTCCCGCCCGAGGCCGAGGACGATGTCTGGTCGTTGAGCGAGAACGAGCGCAAAGCCATGGGCATCGCTCCGCTCCCGCGCAACCTCGACGAGGCGATCCGCACGATGGAGACCAGCGAGCTCGTCGCCGAGACGCTGGGCGAGCACGTTTTCGACTTCTTCCTGCGCAACAAGCGCGCGGAATGGCAGGACTACCGCTCGCAGGTGACGCAGTTCGAGATCGACCGCATGATGCCGATGCTCTGAGCCAGGTGGGCGACTCCGGGGGACATTGCCTGACTCACACCGCCCCGCATCCCGCCCGGCGGCGTTATCGTCGGTCGGCGGTCAAACCCGGACCGCCTCCCTCCTCTGCCTTGCCGGATCGGGCGCGGATGCGCCGTTCGCTTAACCGGCACCCCCCGGAGTCGACCACCTGTCGTAGCCTGCTCAGGTGGCCAGTCACACAGCGGAGTACGCCCAGGCGCTAGCGCGCAAGGGTTTCCACAACGGTGATTTGGCCGTCGCCAACCTCGAACGACTCGGTGACGTACCCGACGAGCTGATCGACCAGATCGCCAGCGTTGCGGGCCCAGACACTGCCTTGTCGTCGCTCGCCGCAATTGCCGATCGCATCGGCGCTCCGAAGCTGCTCAAGCAGCTCGCGAAGGACCGTGAGCTGCGTCAGCGACTGCTCGTCGTGCTCGGTACCAGTGAGGCACTCGGCCAGTTCGTAGCCCGCCATCCCGAGTTCATTAACGACCTCAGCAGCGAAGAACTCTCGAACGAGCCGATCTCACTCGGCCTTCGCCGTTCGCAGATGTCGACGGCTACGACTGCCGAAGAGCTGCGGATCAACTACTACCGCAAGCTGCTCCACCTGGCGGCCCGCGACCTCACGGCACTGACGTCCTTCGAAGAGTCGTCGGCCGAGCTGTCGGACCTTGCCGTCGCGACGCTCGGTGCCGCGCTGCAGATAGCCCGGGTCGATGAGGAGGACGACGGGCTCTGCAGGTTCGCCATCATCGCGATGGGCAAGACCGGTGGCCGCGAGCTCAACTACCTCAGCGATGTCGACGTGATCTTTGTGTACGAGGCCGCAGAGGGTGCTGATGACCACGAAGCCGCAGCTGCAGCAGCTCGCCTTGCGTCAGCGACGATGCGCCTGTGCAGCGAGCACACCAGCGAAGGGACCATCTGGGAGGTTGACGCCAACTTGCGGCCCGAGGGCAAGGACGGGCCCCTCGTACGGTCGCTGGACAGCCACATCGCGTACTACGAGCGCTGGGCGAAGACCTGGGAGTTCCAGGCCTTGCTCAAGGCGCGCTTTGCCGCCGGGGACGAGGCGCTTGGCAAGGCGTACATCGACGCACTGTCGCCGATGATCTGGCACGCCAGCACCCGCGAGAATTTCGTGACCGACGTGCGAGCGATGCGCAGCCGGGTCATCGACAACATCCCCTCGCAGAAGCGCGACCGTGAGCTCAAGCTCGGTCCCGGTGGCCTGCGCGACGTCGAGTTCGCCGTACAACTGCTGCAGCTCGTGCACGGTCGCGCCGATCCCACGCTCCGCAGTCCCACCACCCTCGAGGCGTTGCGAGCGCTGACCGAAGGCGGGTATGTCGGGCGTCGCGACGGTGCAGCGATGGAGGAGGCGTACGAGTTCCTCCGCACGTTGGAGCACCGCATCCAGCTGTTCAAGCTGCGTCGCACTCATTCGGTTCCTGACGATGTCGAAGACTTGCGACGCATCGGCCGGAGCATGGGCTTCCGGCACAACCCCGCCGAGAACCTGACGAAGGAGTGGCAGGCACATCGCCGCCTCGTCAGGCGCCTGCACGAGAAGCTCTTCTTCCAGCCGCTGCTCGAGGCTGTGGCGTCGCTGCCGACGGACGGCCTGCGGCTCACGCCCCTGGCAGCTGAGCAGCGTCTGACGGCCCTCGGCTTTGTCGATCCGAAGGGTGCGCTCAAGCACATCGAGGCGCTGACGTCCGGAGTCTCACGCCGTGCGGCGATCCAGAAGGCGCTGCTGCCGGCGATGCTCGCGTGGCTCGCCGAGACTCCCGACCCCGAGGCCGGTCTGTTGGCGTTCCGCAAGATCTCTGAAGGTCTCGGCGAGACGCACTGGTATCTCCGCAAGCTGCGCGACGAGGGCGAGGGTGCTGAGCAGCTCGCCACCGTCCTCGGCTCGAGTCGCTATGTCACAGATCTGATCCTCCGTGCGCCGGACTCGGTCGCCTTGCTTGGCGACGATGCCGAGCTCGTACCGCGATCCATCGAGCGCCTCCGCAGCGAGATGGACATCGCCGCCGAACGCCACAGCGATCCGGCGGATGCAATCCGAGCCGTGCGCCGGGTGCGGCGTCGCGAGCTGTCCCGTATCGGCATCGCTGATGTCCTCGGTCGTCTCGACATCCTGGAGGTCGGCGAGGCGCTGACCGACATCTCGGTCGCGACGTTGTCGGGTGCGCTGAAGGTCGCGACCTCGGCGGTCGAAGCCGAGCGCGGGACGATGCCGACACGTATGGCGATCGTGCTGATGGGTCGACTTGGTGGCGGCGAAGCCGGCTACAGCTCAGATGCCGACGTGATGTTCGTGCATGACCCGTTGCCAGGCGCCGACGAGACGGAAGCCTCGGAAGCGGCGACTGCGGTGGCGGTCGGGCTCCGCAAGATGCTCGCAGCCCCGTCGGATGATCCGCCGCTCGAGGTCGACGCCGAGCTGCGGCCGGAGGGCAAGAACGGCCCGCTGGTACGTACGTTCGCGGCCTACGAGGCGTACTACGAGAAGTGGTCGGCCGTCTGGGAAGCTCAGGCACTGCTTCGCGCGAATGCCGTGATCGGCGACGAGGAGCTATCGGAGCGGTTCACCGCGCTGATCGACCCACTGCGTTGGCCCGAAGGTGGTGCGACTCCCCACGAGGTACGCGAGGTCCGGCGTATCAAGGCCCGCATCGACTCAGAGCGACTGCCGCGCGGTGCCAACCCGAACACGCACCTCAAGCTGGGCCGCGGCGGTCTCGCTGACGTGGAGTGGACGGTGCAGCTGCTGCAGATGCAGCATGCGAACGCTGTGCCCGAGATGCGTACGACCCGCACACTCAAGGCGTTGCACGCCGCGCTCAAGGCCGACCTGATCAGCCACGATGACGCCATGGCGCTGGAGAACGCGTGGCGCCTTGTCAGCCGCATCCGCAATGCCGTCGTGCTTATGCGCGGCAAGCCCGCCGAGTCAATGGTCGAACAGGGCGCTGACCGTGCCGGTGTCGCTCACCTGCTCGGCTACGGCATGGATCAGAGCGAGCGGATGGTCGACGACTACCTCCGCACCACCCGCCTGGCCCGCAAAGTCGTAGAGCGCATCTTCTAC
>JAKFCR010000083.1:0-11940 GCA_036676545.1 Aeromicrobium sp.
ACGAGCAACCAGTATTGAACGCTCGCGTGCTCCGGGGTCGGTGTAATTCCGAACCGGCGGTTATAGTCCGCGACCCGCGGCCACACTTCGGTGAGGCAACGGTTGAGCCGGTGAAATTCCGGCACCGACGGTGAAAGTCCGGATGGAAGGAGCACACGGTCGTTTTGCTGCGCAAAACGACCGTTGTGGGCACTTGCCCAACTTGACCCCGGGTATGCGTGAGCACTCACCACCCGGAGGGATCAGATGGCCACCGACATCGAGATCAGCGCGATGCGTCGTGCACTCGACGCCGCACGAGCTACCGCCCGTACGCTGCCCAACCCGCGCGTTGGCTGCGTACTCCTGAGCCCGGACGGCAAGGAGTTGGCCCTCGGCGCTCATCGCGGTGCCGGCACGCCGCACGCCGAGGTGGACGCGCTCGCGCAGGCAGGTGAAGCCGCTCGTGGCGCCACCGCTGTGGTGACTCTCGAGCCGTGCAATCACCAGGGCACGACCGGCCCGTGCACCAAGGCGCTGATTGACGCCGGCGTGGCTCGCGTCGTGTTCGCCCAGATCGACCCGAACCGTGCCGCCTCGGGCGGGACCAAGACCCTCAAGGCTGCCGGCGTCGATGTCGAAGCGGGACCGCTGGCCGCCGAAGCCGCTGACCTCAACGAGGAGTGGACGTTCGCAATGACGGCGGGCCGTCCGTTCGTGACGTGGAAGTACGCCGCGACCCTCGATGGACTCAGTGCCGCCCCTGACGGCACCAGCAAGTGGATCACAAGCGAAGAAGCTCGCCGCGATGTGCAAGTGTTCCGTGCCGAGGCTGACGCCATCGTCGCCGGTACGGGCGCCGTGCTCGCTGACGATCCGCGCCTCACCGTGCGCGATGCGAAGGACCTACCGCTGCCCTTCGACCGTCAGCCGCTGCGCGTCGTCGTCGGCGAGACCAAGATCCCCAACTACTACCGGGTGTTCGACCGGGTTGCCCCGACGCTGCTGATCCAGTCGCGCGACCCCGAGGTCGTGATGCAGAAGCTCGTCGAGAACAACATCCGACACATCTGGCTGGAGGGTGGACCGCGCCTGGCCGGCGCGTTCTGGAACGCCGGCGTCATCGACCGCATCATCGGATACATCGCCCCGGCCATGCTGGGCTCCGGCCGGGCTGCGCTCGAAGGCGAAGCCACCACCCTGGCCGACCTGCGGCCCATCACAATCGACGACCTGACGATGGTCGGTCCCGACATCCGCATGATCGGCACGCCAGGACGTATGCAGCGAGAGGACTTCGACTGATGTTCACCGGACTCGTGGAGGAGAAGGGCACGATCACGGCCGTCGAGGAGCTCGGCGACTCCGTACGGATCACGATTCGTGGACCTCTAGTGACATCTGATGCCAAGCACGGCGACTCGATCGCGATCAACGGCTGCTGCCTCACCGTGATGGCCCAGGACGGTGACACGTTCGCCGCAGATGTCATGCAGGAGTCGCTCGACAAAACGTCGCTCGGCGACCTGGAGGTTGGCGACGAGGTCAACCTCGAGCGTGCGACTCAGGCCGGCGCCCGACTGGGCGGCCACATCGTGCAGGGTCACGTCGACGGCACCGGCACAATCCTCGACCGCACACCCAGCGAGCACTGGGAGGTCGTACGCATTGCGTTGCCGTCCGAGCTGGCCAAGTATCTCGTCGACAAGGGCTCGATCACCGTCGACGGCACGTCCCTGACCGTCGTCGAGGTTGTTGACGCCGCTGAACCCTGGTTCTCGGTGTCGCTCATCCCGACCACGCTCTCCGACACCACCCTCGGCACCAAGTCACCCGGAGACCGGGTCAATCTCGAGGTCGACATCCTCGCCAAGTACGTCGAGCGCCTCTTGGGTGCTCCCGCAGAAGGAGCAACATCATGACTGAACATGCGAATGTTCGTCTCGACAGCATCGAGCGCGCCATCGCGGACATCCGCGACGGCAAGGCGATCATCGTCGTCGACGACGAGGGGCGCGAGAACGAGGGCGACATCATCTTCGCCGCGAGCAAGGCAACGCCTGAGCTCATGGCGTTCCTGGTGCGCTACTCCAGCGGCCTGATCTGCGCACCGACGACGGGCAAGATTCTCGACCGGCTCTCGATCCCGCTGATGACCCCGCACAACCGCGAGATGATGCGCACGGCCTACACGATCTCGATCGACGCCCGTGACGGCATCACGACCGGTATCTCGGCAGCCGACCGAGCGCGTACGTGCCGCGTGCTCGCCGACTCGGCGACCGAGCCGTTCGAGCTCAACCAGCCGGGCCACATCCTCCCGTTGCGCGCGAAGGACGGGGGAGTGCTCGAGCGTGGAGGGCACACCGAGGCTGCGGTCGACTTCACCCGCCTCGCGGGCCTGACTCCGGCCGGCGTCATCGGTGAGGTGCTGCACGACGACGGCACGCTGATGCGTGCGCCTGCCTTGCGTGAGTTCGCCGACGAGCACGGTTTGGCTCTCGTCTCGATCGAGGACCTGCAGGTGTTCCGACGTCTGCACGAGACGCAGGTCAAGCGCCTCGCCACCACGCGGCTTCCCACCGAGTTCGGTGAGTTCACGGCGTACGGTTTCCGCGACCAGATCGATGGCGCCGAGCACATTGCGCTCGTGTTCGGGGACCCCGGTACGCAGGACGTGCTCACCCGCATCCACTCCGAGTGCCTCACGGGTGACGTCTTCGGATCGCGTCGCTGCGACTGTGGCCCTCAGCTCGAGTTGTCGATGACGGAGGTCACCGCCTCCGGAGCAGGCATCGTCGTCTATCTCCGTGGACACGAAGGTCGCGGTATCGGTTTGCTCCACAAGCTGCAGGCGTACGCATTGCAGGACAGCGGGCGCGACACGGTTGACGCCAACCTCGACCTCGGCTTCGGCGAGGACGAGCGTGACTATGCCGCTGGTGCCCAGATCCTCCGCGATCTGGGAATCACGTCGGTGCGACTGCTGACCAACAACCCTGACAAGACGACGGCACTCGAGGCATATGGGGTCAAGGTCACCGAGCGGCTGCCGCTGGTGGTTGCTCCGACCGAGGACAGCCTCCGGTACCTCCAGACCAAGGCCGAGCGCATGGGTCACGACCTGCCGGGACTCGGAGACGCAAAATGAGCGGGGCAGGCGCGCCGGACCTCTCGGTCGACGCCACCGGTGCACGCGTCGCGGTCATCGCATCGAGCTGGCACACCGAGATCATGGACGGCCTGATCGCGGGTGCGCAGCGTGCGCTGGCGGACTCCAACGTGACTGACGTGGCACTCGTACGTGCGCCCGGCTCCTTCGAGTTGCCGATCCTGTGCCAGGCCTACGCCCGCGCGGGCTATGACGCGGTCATCGCTCTCGGCGTCATCATCCGTGGTGGCACCCCGCACTTCGACTACGTATGCGCGGCGGCGACCGACGGACTCAACCGTGTTGCGCTCGACACGGGCGTGCCGATCGGCTTCGGACTGCTGACCACCGACGACGAGGCGCAAGCCCTGGATCGTGCGGGTCTGCCCGACAGCCGCGAGGACAAGGGACGCGAGGCAACAGAGGCCGCGCTGTCCACCTGGAACGTCCTGCGCACCCTGTCGACACCGCGCGGATAGACTTCGGGGCGATGAAGACCTTCGACGATCTATTCGCTGAGCTGTCCGACAAGGCAGCCAGCCGCCCTGAGGGCTCGCGCACTGTCGCCGAGCTCGATGCCGGCGTGCACGCGATCGGCAAGAAGCTCGTTGAAGAAGCAGCCGAAGCCTGGATGGCCGCCGAGCACGAAGGTGCCGAGCGGGCCGCCGAAGAACTCAGCCAGCTGCTCTACCACGCCCAGGTCATGATGATCGCCTCCGGAATCACCCTCGACGACGTCTACGCGCATCTGTGACGGCTGGCCGCAACGCGGTCATCCGTGCCTCTGCCTTCCCGTCACAGAACCCCTGAGAAGAGAAACTGATGCTCAAGATCGCCGTACCCAACAAGGGCGCCCTCGCCGAGGCCGCAAGCCAGATGCTGGCTGAGGCGGGCTACCGCCAGCGCCGTAACGCCAAGGACCTCGTCACCCTCGACCCCGACAACGACGTCGAGTTCTTCTACCTGCGTCCTCGCGACATCGCGATCTACGTGGGGGAGGGCACGCTCGACGTCGGTATCACCGGCCGTGACCTGCTGCTCGATTCCGGAGCGCACGCAACCGAAGATGTCGCGCTCGGATTCGGCGCTTCCACGTTCCGATTCGCCGCGCCCATCGGCAAGATGAGCTCGGTCGACGACCTCGCCGGCACGCGCATCGCCACCTCGTACGAAGGCATCGTGGGTGCTTACCTCGCCGAGCGTGGCATCGAGGCTGAAGTCGTACGTCTCGATGGTGCCGTGGAGTCATCCGTACGCCTCGGTGTAGCCGATGCGATCGCCGATGTCGTCGAGACTGGCAGCACGCTGCGTCAGGCCGACCTCGAGGTGTTCGGCGAGCCGATCCTGTCGTCGGAGGCTGTGCTCATCACCCGCCAGGACACGCCAAACCCGGACGGCTTCGACGTCTTCAAGCGCCGTCTCGATGGCGTCATCGTCGCGCGTACGTACGTGATGATGGACTACGACATCCGCGTCGAGCAGGTTGAGCGAGCTGTCGAGCTGACCCCCGGCATCGAGTCGCCGACCGTTTCACCCCTCCATCGCGAAGGGTGGGTCGCCGTACGCTCGATGGTGCCGCGTGACTCCGCCCAGCGCGTCATGGATGGTCTGTACGAGCTCGGCGCTCGCGGAATCCTCGTCACGGACATCCTGGCGTGCCGGATCTGAGGACGTTTCGACCCGGCGGCTCGCGCATCGTCGCGTACGGCGTCTCGGTTCTCCTGGTCGTGCTCAGCGCGATCATCGGTGTGGCTCTGCCGTCGTATGTCACGTTCACGCCCTTCGAGCTGGCAACCCTTGCCGCGATCCTGATCACGGTGCTCGCCCTCCTGCACGCGGTTGGGCGCAGCGTGGTGCGGGCGAGTGACGAGGGTGTGGAGATCGTCAACGGCTACAGCCGTCGATTCGTGCCATGGGTGGACATCAAGGGTTTCGCGATGAATGAAGGCGCGCCCTGGCCGACCATGGTCTACGGCGACGACGAGCGCGTCATCCTCTTCGCGATCCAGCGGTCCGACGGCCCGTATGCCAAAGAGGCCATGGCCTATCTGCGTGGACGGGTCGCATGAGCGAGCGAAGCGAGTGAATCAAAAGCAGGCAGTCATGCCGGTGCCTTCGTACCGTGCTTTTCAAACGGAGGTTCCGGTATGAGTGACCACCAGCGTGACCTTGCGGCTCCGGCGTTCCCTGATGACGACGGACTCACGGACGTACTCCTGGCTCCGGCTCTCGGAGACGATCTGGCGGTTCTCGAAGCAATCGCGGAGGCACGAGTATTCGTCCCGATCATCCCGCTTTTGGGCGAGGTGCCGACTGAGGGCGACAAGAACGCCGACATGGCAGCGGTGCTGATGACCGGCGCCGACGGTCGTACGGCGTTGCTCGCGTTCAGCAGCGTGCAGACGATGGCTGCCTGGGATCCGCTGGCGCGGCCCGTACCCGTCACCGGCCGAGACGCAGCCCGCGCAACTCTCGCCGAGGAAGCCAGCGCGCTACTGCTCGACCTGGGGAGCCCGTCGTTCTTGGTCATCGAGACGGTCGATGTCGAGCACCTGGCGGCGGGTCACGTACTCGTTCGCTCGGCTGTCGGCAGCGTCTGGCTCGTAGACTGACTCAGCCCGTCGTATGAAGAGCGCCGAGCGGCATGGAGCTCAGCGGTACTGAGATGTGCACGCTGCCGTCGCGGCGTTCGATCCGTGCCATGAATCCGGCATTTCCCACTGCGCGGAGCAACTTGTCGTTGGATTCAGCGGTGATCAGGGTCAGCCGTTCCGCGCCACTGCCTCTGGCATGGCTCGCGGCGCGGCGAACCAGAAGTGTCTCGAGGTTGCCGCCGACGTGGGTGTCCTGGATCAGCAGTCGGAACGTCCATGTGCCGTCGAGCTCCTCGAGCAGGCCATGCGCGACAACGTCGTTCCCTTGCTGGATCACGAGTGCTACTCCGTTGTCTGGCGCGACAAGCCGGCGAGTCATTCGTGCTGTCATGGGCAGCTGCAGCGGGACTTGGTAGCGGTCGAACAACGTCTTGTCGCTGCACCGATCGTGGAGCCCTGCGACGGCTTCCACGTCCGACAGAGACGCCTGACGTACGACCGGCACTTGCGAGCTCGGCAAGGTGGTGACCCTGGCCGATGTGCCAATGGCTCCGCGAGTGAGGTCAAGGAAGGCCTGCGCGCGCTCCTTCTCGACTGGGGTGAACGGCCCGGCCCGGCTGATGCTCAGCGCTGCACCGTTGCGTCGGGGGAGCTCGATGACGTCGTGACCTGAGTAGTCGGCGACGTCTGGTGGCTCGGTCTCGAGCAGCTCCGCGAGCACATCGGCCACGTCCCGACCGTCCTCAAGAACTTCGCGCACTCCTTGCAGGTAGCGGGTGGCCGAATCGACCGTCGCACCCTCATCTACGCGGGTGACGGACACCTGCGAACCGCCGGCACTTTCGAAGAGGTGGGCGATGTCGAGGTCGGTCCACCCTTCGGGAGCACTGACGACGAACACATCCGTCACCTGGTCGCCGGTGGCGAAAACCTGCATGCCGAGGATGTTGACGCCAGCTGCACCGCAGGCCAGCGCCGTCTCGGCCAGGATTCCGGGCCGATCCACGAACGTCGTACGTACTCGCCACATCATGTCTCTGATGCTGTCAGCCTCATTTGTCACACAAGCAACATCGATGTTTCGGGCGGGCAAACTCTCGCATCACCCGTCCTCGATTTCACAAGGGCACACCGACGCTGATATCCTTGAGGACGAAGTGGAGGCCCACCTCCCACCTGCTTGGTCTCACGACCTTGGGGTTACGCCAGACAGAAGTACTCAGATCGCAAGGTCTGATTCCACATGACTGGCCGACGGCGTTTCCGAATGTTGGAATACGCCACCGGTGGCCTTCGTTTCTTACGGGGGCCATTTTTTGATGGCCTCTCACATGATCTCAGGAGGATCCATCACCACAGAGCTGCGCGTCAACGACCGAATCCGCGTTCCAGAAGTTCGCCTCGTCGGTCCTGGCGGTGAACAGGTAGGCATCGTACGTATTGAAGATGCCCTGCGACTGGCTGCTGAAGCCGATCTCGATCTCGTTGAGGTTGCTCCGACAGCTCGTCCTCCCGTTTGCCGACTCATGGACTACGGCAAGTTCAAGTACGAGACGGCACAAAAAGAACGCGAGTCCCGCCGCAACCAGACGCACACCATCATCAAAGAGATGAAGCTGCGTCCCAAGATTGATCAGCACGACTACGACACCAAAAAGGGTCACGTCGTCCGATTCCTCAAGGCTGGCGACAAGGTCAAGATCACCATCATGTTCCGCGGTCGCGAGCAGCACCGCCCCGAGCTGGGTTACCGGCTCCTGCAGCGGCTCGCCGGCGATGTGGAGGACCTCGGTTTCATCGAGTCCAACGCCCGCCAGGACGGTCGCAACATGACGATGGTGCTCGGTCCGCACAAGAAGAAGTCCGAAGCCCAGGCAGAGGTCAAGGCCGAGAAGGTCAAGTCCATGGGTGCGAAGGCTGCTGAGAAGGAAGCCGAAGAGGCTGAGGTCAAGGCATATCGCGAAGCCGCCAAGAAGGTTGCAACACCCAAGAAGCCACGTCGTCGTTCAGAGAACATCGACCCAGACATGGAGGCATAAATGCCGAAGTTCAAGCCCCACTCGGGGATGAAGAAGCGCGTCAAGGTGACGGGCAGCGGAAAGCTCCGTCGCGAGCAGACCAACCGCCGTCACCTGCTCGAGGTCAAGTCGTCCTCGCGCAAGCGTCGCCTCGCCAACACGACCGACGTTGCCAAGGCTGACGTCCCGCGCGTGAAGAAGATGCTCGGTCTCTGACCGTGCCACCCCGACATTCCGAAAATCTGAAGGAGAACTGAGATGGCACGCGTCAAGCGCTCTGTCAATGCACAGAAGAAGCGCCGCCAGACACTGGAGCGCGCTAAGGGTTACCGCGGTCAGCGTTCGCGGCTCTACCGCAAGGCCAAGGAGCAGGTCACACACTCCCACGTCTACAACTACCGTGACCGCAAGGCACGCAAGGGCGACTTCCGTCGTCTGTGGATCCAGCGCATCAACGCTGCCGTCCGCGCCGAGGGTCTGACCTACAACCGCTTCATCCAGGGCATCAAGGCCGCTGGTGTCGAGGTTGACCGCAAGATCCTCGCCGACATGGCCGTCAACGATCCTGCGGCGTTCTCGGCGCTGGTTCAGCTGGCCAAGGACAACATCCCGGCTGACGTCAACGCACCCAAGGATGGCGCCGCGGCCTGACCGCGGTACCTCCACACGGCGTCGTCTAAACAAGTGGCGAGTCTGCCTGGTGACCTCACCGTCCGTTCAGGACGTGTGAAGTACGCCAGGCGGCTCGCCACTCGTGCGTTCCGTGAGTCCTCGGGCGAGTTCCTCGCCGAAGGACCGCAAGCCCTACGCGAGGCGCTCGACATCGATGGCGCGACCCTTGAGGTGTTCGCCACCTCGGCGGCCACCGATCAGCACGCGGACCTCCAGGCCAAGGCCGAGGCCGCCGACGTTGCGTGGAACGTCGTCACCGACGACGTGGTCGAGGCAATCGCCGACACGGTCCAGCCGCAGGGCGTTGTTGCCCGCTGCATGGCGATCGATCAGACCCTTGACGAACTGTTGGCGACTGAGCCGACCTTCGTTGTCGTATGCGCCGACATCCGCGACCCCGGCAATGCTGGTGCCGTGATTCGCGCCGCTGACGCAGCGGGCGCAGACGGCGTGATCTTCGGGGGCGACAGCGTCGACCCCTACAACCCCAAGTCCGTACGCGCGACTGTGGGCAGCCTGTTCCACCTGCCGATCGTGATCGACAAGGACCTGCCCGGGATCATCGAGCGACTCCAGGGTGCCGGACTTCAAGTTCTGGCAGCAGACGGCGGGGGAGCGGTTGGTCTGTACGACGCCGAGCTCGACCTTTCGGCCCCGACTGCCTGGCTGATGGGCAATGAGGCATGGGGGCTGCCGGCAGAGGTGCAGAGTGCTGCCGACCAGGTTGTTGCCGTGCCGATCTACGGCAAGGCAGAAAGCCTCAACCTCGCCACTGCCGCCGCCGTGTGCCTCTACGCCACAGCCCAAGCTCGCGCCTGACACGAAGGCGATCGGGCCGCCGATGTCGTACCAAGTAGTTCATTGGTACTAGATTCACCATCCATGGACCTCGACGACTTCCCGGACGGCGTCATCATTGCCGGACCCGATGGCGCCGTTGAGTACGTCAACCAGCGGGTCAGGGTCATGGCTCGCGCTGAGGGCGACGAGATGATCGGCATGCACCTACGTGAAGCCGTCCCGTTCGACGACCTCAACGGCAACTCTTGGTACGACTCCACCAAGCCGTATGAAGGCCTCACTACGCGAACGCGCATCTCCGAGCAGTCGTGGTGGTCGCCCAAGGGCAGCGAGTACCTCATCACGGCATCGTTGGTGCGCGAGAAGCCGGGCGGACCTGTGCGGCAGGTGGTGGTGAGCATCCGCAACGCTCGCGTGCGCAATCAGCGCGACCGCGAACGATCTGACCTTGTCGCCACAGTCGCGCACGAGCTGCGCTCACCGCTGACTGGCATCAAGGGATTCACCTCGACCCTCCTCACCAAATGGGACAAGTTCTCCGAGGAGCAGCGCCAGTTCATGCTCGAGACGGTTGATGCGGATGCCGACCGGCTGAGCAGGCTCATCACTGAGCTGCTCGACGCCGCACGTATCGACGCCGGTCGACTCACGCTCAAGCGTGGCCCGGTCAAGCTCGATGAAGTCGTACGTCACGTCCTGCGCAACGTCTCCGGCGGATCGACACCGCCGTTCGAGGTCAGCATCGGTGAGAACCTCGACCTGATCTGGGGCGACAGCGATCGTATGTCTCAGGTCGTCACGAACCTGGTCGAGAATGCTCTGCGCCATGGATTCGGCCTCAAGCAGGTGTCGGTCAAGAATGCACAGGTGTCCGGTGAGGACGGAGTGATCCTCCACATCGTTGACCAGGGCCCGGGCATTCCCGAGGAGATGCGTCAGAGGGTGTTCAGTCGCTTCTGGCGATCGGGTCCAGGCGCAGGCAGTGGTCTCGGCATGTACATCGTTCGAGGCATCGTGCTCGAGCACGGGGGACAGGTCGAGATCACTGACGCCGAGGGTGGTGGAGCTGACATCAGTGCGTGGTTCCCGATCAACGAGCCCGACGCGCTGACCGACTGACCACGGCCCACCCGCCGACCGATAAAGTCGACCGCACCACCCATACGAAAGGTCGGCATGTCCGCGCCCAACTCCGAGTACGACCCCGTCGAAGTCACCCCGTTGCGGGCCGACGAGGTCACGCGCATGCGCGACGAGGCTTTGGCGGCGATTGCGGGTGCCGACTCGATCGAGTCGATCAAGCAGGTTCGCATCGACCACGCGGGTGACCGATCGCCGCTGGCCCTCGCCAACCGTGAGATCGGCGCCTTGCAGCCGCAGGCACGCAAGGAAGCCGGACAGCGGGTCGGCGAAGCCCGTGGTGCGATCAACCAGGCGCTCGCTGCCAAGACGACCGAGCTTGAGACCGCAGCTGAGGAAGTCGCCTTGGTGACCGAGGCCGTCGATGTCACGCTTCCGGTGGATGTCCGTCCGGTCGGCGCGAGGCACCCCATCACCACGATCCAGGAGCACGTCGCCGACATCTTCGTCGCGATGGGTTGGGAAGTCGGTGAAGGACCAGAGGTCGAGGCCGAGTGGCTCAACTTCGACGCGCTCAACCTCGGACCCGACCACCCGGCTCGCACGATGCAGGACACGTTCTGGGTGAGCCCGGAGTCAGCGGCGATGGTTCTTCGTACGCACACATCGCCCGTGCAGGCGCGCACGATGCTTACTCGCGAACCACCCATCTACATCGTCTGCCCCGGTCGCGTGTTCCGTACGGATGAGCTCGATGCCACCCACTCGCCGGTCTTCCACCAGCTCGAGGGCTTGGCGATCGACGAGGGCTTGTCGATGGCACACCTCAAGGGCACGCTCGATCACCTCGCGCAGGCGATCTACGGCGACGGCATGACGACGCGGTTCCGCCCTTCGTACTTCCCGTTCACTGAACCGAGCGCCGAGATGGACCTGCTCTGCTACGTCTGCCACAACGAGCCGGACGCCGTCGCGGCCTGCCGTACGTGCAAGGGCGAAGGCTGGGTCGAATGGGGCGGCTGTGGAGTCGTCAACCCGCGAGTCCTGATCGCCTGCGGCGTCGATCCTGAGCGCTACTCGGGCTTCGCCTTCGGCATCGGGCTCGACCGTACGATCACCTCTCGCTACGACATCGCCGACCTGCGCGATGTGTTCGACGGCGACATCCGCTTCACCGAGCCGTTCGGAGTCGAGCTGTGAGCGAGCGCCAGCTGGGGGTCCCCCCACGAGCCCTGCGAGTAGGGGGCGTGAACCATCAATACGTCACGGCCGTGGCCCCGTATTGTCTCCGCTCTTCTGAAACGGGGTTGCGGCCGTGAGAGTGCCCGTTTCCTGGCTGCGAGAGATCGTGGCTGTACCTGCCGATGTCACCACGGAGCAGCTCGCTGCCCGTCTCACGGCATTTGACCTCAAGCTCGAAGAGATCATCGGCGACTCGGTCGTGGGTCCGCTTGTCGTCGGCCGCGTGCTCTCCATCGAGAAGGAAGAGCAGAAGAACGGCAAGACGATCAACTGGTGCCGTGTCGACGTCGGTCCGGACCACAACGACGCCGATGGCGGTCGCGGCATCGTCTGTGGAGCGCACAACTTCGTCGAAGGTGACCTCGTCATCGTGTCGCTGCCCGGGGCCGTGTTGCCCGGCGGT
>JAKFCR010000084.1:0-4721 GCA_036676545.1 Aeromicrobium sp.
TCGACCCGCAGCGCCGTGACGTTCATCGACGGCGACAAGGGCATCCTCGAGTACCGCGGCTACCCCATCGAGCAGCTCGCCGAGAACTCGACGTTCCTCGAGGTGGCCTACCTGCTGATCCACGGCGAGCTCCCCACCCAGGAGGAGCACGAGAAGTGGGTGCACGAGATCACGTTCCACACGTTCGTGCACGAGAACCTCAAGTCACAGCTGCAGGGCTTCCGCTATGACGCACACCCGATGGGCATGCTGCTGTCGAGCGTCGGCGCACTGTCGACGTTCTACCCCGAGGCCCGCAACATCCACGATCCCAAGGTCCGTCACGACCAGGTCGTACGACTGATCGCCAAGATGCCGACCCTCGGCGCCTGGTCCTTCCGCCACGCGCAGGGCAAGCCGTACGTCTACCCCGACAACGACCTCTCCTACACGGAGAACTTCCTGTCGATGCTCTTCAAGATGAGCGAGCAGAAGTACAACCCCGACCCGCGCCTGGCCAAGGCCCTCGAGGTGCTCTTCATCCTGCATGCCGATCACGAGCAGAACTGCTCGACCAACGCCGTACGCGCGGTCGGCTCCTCGCAGGTCGACCCCTACTCGGCGGTCAGCTCCGGCGTTGCCGCGTTGTACGGTCCACTGCACGGCGGCGCCAACGAGGCCGTGCTCAAGATGCTCAAGCGCATCGGCACCCCCGACAAGATCCCCGCGTTCATCGAGGGCGTCAAGAAGGGTGACGAGAAGCTCATGGGCTTCGGTCACCGCGTCTACAAGAACTTCGACCCCCGCGCGACGATCATCAAGAAGGCCGTCGACGACGTCTTCGAGGTCACCGGCGTCAACCCGCTGCTGGAGATCGCGCAGGAGCTGGAGCGCATCGCGCTGGAGGACGAATACTTCATCAGCCGCAAGCTCTACCCGAACGTCGACTTCTACTCCGGTCTCATCTACGAGGCGCTGCAGTTCCCGCCCGAGATGTTCACCGTGCTGTTCGCCATCCCTCGTACGGCCGGCTGGTTGGCCCAGTGGCTCGAGCTGGTGGACGACAAGGAGCAGAAGATCGCTCGCCCCAAGCAGATCTACACGGGTGACCGTCAGCTCAAGTTCGTTCCCGCAGAACAGCGCTGGAGCTAGTCCACAATTGCCGCTGATTGCGGCAGAGTGTCCGCATGAGCGTCAGCGAGGCACGTTCGGGACCGTCCCTGTGGCGGCTCCCGCTGCTGGTGACGAGCGTCATCGTCATGAGTGTTGGGCTGACCTGGACGTACCTCGGCATGCGGGCGGTCATGGACGTCGGCGGCACCTGCGCCGAGGGCGGGCCGTTCGTCATCGAGCAGCCCTGCCCCGACGGCTCGGGCCTTTTGGTGCTGGGCATCCCTGTCGCGCTGATCGCGATGTTCGCCGCTTCCATCGTCGCCGTCATGCTCAAGGCGCCGACGCTCTTGTTTCCGTTCTGGGTGGGACTGTTCGGCTCGCTGGGCTGGAACTTCTTCGACTACGGCCTCAACAGCGAAGGCGGCGAAGTCGTCTCTTGGATCGTGTGTGGAGTGGTGTTCTGGTTGATGGCGGCGCCTGCGCTGTGGCTCATGACCAAGGTCGACTACAGCAAGGACTCGTACGACGGCGTGGGCAAGGCGCAGGGTGCGGGTCGCACCACCTGGTTGGCGATCTATGTGGCGCTCGGCATCGTCGGCGTGGCGGCGGGTGCGTGGTCCTTCAACTCGTGGACGTGAGCGCCCGATAGCGTGGTCCCATGCGTCTGCGGCTTGATCTCTCGTACGACGGCGCCAACTTCAAGGGCTGGGGCGTCCAACCCGGTCTCCGTACGGTCCAGGGCACGATCGAGACCGCGATCGCGACGATCCTCCGCCTGCCTGAGAACCCGTCGCTGACCTGCGCCGGACGCACCGACGCGGGAGTCCATGCTCGTGGCCAGGTGGCCCATTTCGACATCGACAAGGTCGATCCCGTCGCGCTCGAGCGCCGCCTGCGCCGGCTCCTGCCTGACGACATCAGCCTTAGGAGCCTGAGCGTGGCCGCCGACGGGTTCGATGCCCGGTTTGCTGCTCTCGAGCGCCGCTACATCTACCGAATCACCGACTCCCCCACCGGACCCGATCCGTTGGAGCGGGGCTCGGTCGTACGGTGGCAGCGTCACCTCGACGTCGACGCGATGAACTCAGCGGCTACCCACCTGCTCGGCCATCACGACTTCGCGGCGTTCTGCAAGAAGCGCAAGGGCGCGACCACGATCCGTACGCTGCTCGACCTCCACACCGTCCGCAACGACACGATGCTTGAGACCACGGTGCGCGCCGACGCGTTCTGTCACTCGATGGTGCGGTCGCTGATGGGCGTGCTCGTCGCAGTGGGCGAAGGCCGCTTCGAACCGACCTGGGCCGGTGAAGTCCTCGCCCACGCCGAACGCAACGCGCGCGTGACGGTCCTGCCGCCGCACGGGCTGGTGCTCGAGGAAGTCATCTACCCGGACGCGGCTGGCCTGGCCGTCCGGGCCGAGGAAGCTCGCAGGCGGCGTGACGAATGAAGTGGGAAGAGGTCGTCGCGCTCGCTACAGAGCTGCCCGAGGTCGAGGAGTCGACGTCGTACGGCACACCGGCGCTCAAGGTAGCCGGCAAGCTCATGGGCCGCCTGCGTACCGACTCGGATGGCTCATTTGCGCTCAAGACCTCCGACAAGGAGGCGCTGGTCGCCAATGATGACCCCGCGTACTTCACGACTCCGCACTATGACGGCTACAACTACATCCTGATCAACCTCGACCTTGCCGACGCCCATGAAGTGGCCGAGCTCATCGATGATGCGTGGCATATCGCGGCCCCGGCCAAGGTCCGCAAGCAGCGAGACGCCTGACGCAAACTTCTTGAATCCTGCAATTCACGGGCTGTTATTCACTAGAGTTTTCTTCCGGGAGTGGAGCGATTGGGGGATTCCGTGCGTCGCGCGCTCCTTGTACTGCCTCTACTCCTGCTGGCCTCCTTCCTGCTGCGGCCAGCTCCCGGCTCGGCAGAAGATCTGCCGACGGCACCGAGCGTGCGCGGCAGCGTCTCCGTGGCGTACTACCAGGACACGTACATCCCGGGCGGTGGGATACCCGGCGCCAAGATCGAGTTCGAGCTCGCGTCGACCGGGGAACCCTTGGCCTGCAAAGAGCGGGGCTTCGACTACCAGTTGATCGATGGACCGATTTACGTCGACTCGTACGGCGGATTTCGATGCTCCATCCCCGGCAAGGATTTTCACAACCCCTCGAAAAATGAGACCAAGGCGGTCTTGACGGTCGTTCAGCTCGTGGACGGTGTCAGATCCGAAGAGGCATCGGTGGAGGTGACGTTCCGGGCGTCAACGTTCTCCGTCGATCTCCCAACCGATCCGCCTCCGACCTTGTTGCCTGACGAGCCCATCCTCATCACCGGCAGCAGGGTGGACGGCATGGGGTTCACCCCCGTCCGCATCGACTGGACCATCAAGCGCAACGGCACCTCGATCTTCCCTGAACGAGATAGCGACAAGCGCTCCTGTGACGCGGGCGACCAGGCGGACGTCGAAACCTTCACCTGCTACTTCGACAGCGACAATCCCGACGACCGAGTCCCACCCGACCCCGTCGAACCGATGACAGTCGTTCCTGCCACTCCAGCCGCGTTCGTCGCGCCAGCGATCAAGGTGACCCCTGCCGTCCTGCCGGACGGCGAGTACGCCGTGACCCTCAGCGAGGTGGTCGGTGACGATGTGGTTGACACCATCACCTTCAACTTCACCGTCGGGGACGTGAGCAACTCGCCAGCCGATCCCCCAGGCGACGAGGGCGGGACCGAAGATCTCGCGGGTCCGACCTTCGAGACCATTCCGCTGGCGCCGATTCCCACTCCCGGCCCAGAGATTGATGACTCGACCACGCCGGAGGAGCTTGAGGAGTCCGAGACACCGTCCGCCGCTCCTACGACAACCAACCCGGTCGACGATGACGTACTTCGCATCCTGATCCTCGCGATCATCGCGTTCACGGTCATGGCCATGAGCGGTGCTCGAGGACTTGGCGCTCCCCGGCGGCTGCTCGAAGCGCCCGTCGGTGCTATCGGTCCGGTCTCACCGGACACACTCACGCGTGACGCCACCGTGGCCGTACTTGCGGGTCTCGGGGGCGCGGGACTCGACGGCGCCGACGACGATGCCGGTCGTGCTCGACCGTTCGGCGATGCGTGGGGCGACAGGTCGGTGACCTGGCGGTTCCCGGGTTGGCCGGGTCTGGATCGCCTGAGCCAAAGCATCCCGATTGCCCTCGCACCGCGGCTGCCGCTCGTCGCGCGAATCACGGGTGACGGGTCATACCTTCGCGCCGCTCTCGGCGTCGTTTGGACACTGCTCCCGGCGGTTGGCCTCGTGCTCGGAACCGTAGCGGCAGCCGCTGGTGGCGCCGCTCCTCTCCCGCCCACGCTCGGTCTCGTGGCGGTCCTTCTGGTGCTCGCGGTGCTCGACGCCTCCGCTGGAATCGCAGCAGTTGCTGCGTTTGCCGTGGTGACTCTCGCCCGAGGCGGCCTCACGGCCGAAGGACTCAGCCTCGACGAAGGCGTACGCGGGCTGATGGGCCTGGCCGCGCTGTGGTTCGTCGCCCCACTCGTGGCTTCCGCAGCTCGACCCCTTCGACGCGTGGCCGAACCGGAGCACGTCTATTCGTGGGATCGCTTCGGCGACACCGTCATTGC
>JAKFCR010000085.1:0-5730 GCA_036676545.1 Aeromicrobium sp.
GGGCGTGAGCACGGTATTCGCAACCGTCACCAGCGTCGAGCCGTTCGACTGCAATAGCGGCGGCGAAGGCCCTGACAACACCCAAGAGGTTTTGGGCTCGTGCGCCCACGTCGGCGTCGACGTGAAGGGCGAGGATGATGCGACCTTCGTCCTCGACGCGACTCGCTACACGGCAGGTATCGAGGACGGCGACAAAGTGAAGCTCATTCGCTATGCGCCCGAGGGACAGCCCACGTCGTACGAGTTCATCGACTTCCAGCGCGGTTTTCCGCTGACGGCTCTGGCCGTGATCTTCGCCGTGATCGTCATCGCGATTGCTCGGTGGCGCGGTCTGTTCGCGCTCGTCGGCATCGCTGTCACGCTTCTGGCGCTGACGAAGTTCATGCTCCCGGCATTCCTCGCCGGCGAGTCGCCGCTTGTCGTCGCGGTGGTCGGGTCCACGGCGATCATGATCGCTATCCTCTATCTCGCGCATGGTGTCTCGATCCGTACGACGTCCGCCTTGTTCGGCACACTGTTCGGCATCGCCATGACTGCCGGTATGGGTGTCCTCGCTACCGCATGGACACACCTCACCGGCGTCGGCTCGGAGGATGACCAGATGCTCATCGCCGCGGCCCCCGACCTGAACCTGTCAGGCATCGTTGGCGCCGCCATGGTGATCGCCGGGCTCGGTGTGCTCAATGACGTGACAGTCACGCAGGCGAGTGCCGTGTGGGAGCTGCGGGCACTCCAGCCCATGGCTCGCGGAGCATCCATCTTTGCTTCGGCCATGCGGATCGGCCGCGACCACATCGCGTCAAGCGTCTACACACTCGTGTTCGCGTACGCCGGGTCGGCGATGACCGTCCTCCTGCTGATTACGGCTTACCAGCGCGGACTCGCCGAGATGGCAACGACCGAGCAGCTCGGTCAGGAGATCGTACGAACACTGGTCGGTGCGATCGGGCTGGTCCTGGCCGTTCCCGTGACAACCGCGATCGCCGTGTGGCTCGCTCCCAAGGCCGCGGTTGAGCCCGAACCGGCGGGGGTACACCAAGCGTGAAGAAGGGAGATCGCCATGACGATCGATCCGCTCACCAACCCTCCCGGCCCCACTGTTGGCAACCCGCCGGACGAACCTCCCAACATCCCCGAACCGGTTGAACCAGACCCGCCGGATCCTGACGTTGACCCGGAGCTCGTCGAGCAGGACGGCGACTAGCTCGTCACAGTTGTCGCAGTGATGCGCGGCGGCTTCAAGATCGTCTGCATCACGACGCAGTAGCGCTCGGTGAGCCGCTGCAATGTCGCGAGCTCATCCTCCGTGGCGTCGGTGTCGAGGTCGAAGGTCATTCGGATGTCGGTGAACCCGACATCGGCGTCCTTGTCGACGGCCAGGGTGCCACGGAAGTCCAGGTCACCGTGTGCCGTGACAGAACCTCCGCGTACGTCGATGCCGATCGACGCGGCCACGGCCCGCAGGGTGACACCCGCACAGGCAACCAGCGCCTCGAGCAGCAGGTCGCCCGAACACAGGTGGGAGCCGTCGCCACCCGTCGCTGGATGCAGACCTGCGTCGGCCATGGCGCGGCCCGTGCTCAGTGAGCAGGACACCCCTTCCCCAAGCTGGCCGCTCGCGGAGAGCGTGACTTTGGCGGCCTCCGGCTCCTCGAGGTAGCGGGCCTTGAGCGGTGCCTGTATCTCGCTGAGAGTCGTCATGGCTCAGGGTAGGCCCGCACGTCATGTGGTGTTTGCCGATCTGGCATCCAAAGTTCACGCAAGGGTCACGCTCACAACGGTGCAGGTCAGGGTGTGAAACGTAGAATTTGTGGTGTCCCGCAACATATAGATCCACCCAGGGGTCACCATGTCCAGTTCACAGAGGTCCGTACGGTCATCGATCTACCGCGTCAGCAACGAGGCGCGGCAGCAGCGGATCCTCCGCGCCATCGAGCGGGTGGGCGATCCGGCGATCGCGGCCGACGGCACGACCACAGATGGTGAGTTCTTCATCGTCGCGAAGAGTTCGTCTGCGACAGCCGACATGCACGTCCGCAGGATCGTGGTCTCGCTCGACCTCAACGCGACGCGTGTCTCGACGTCGGAGCGCTTGTACGACGACACCCGTCCTGCAACGGCGTATGTGGGCGGACTCGGCTTCACCCGTATCGCCCTCAGCAGCTTCCGGAAGCTGATCTAGAGGCCCGTTGAGTCGAGCGGGCAGTATGTTGTTCAGCGGCTCGATCTCCGGGCATCGCTGAAGGGAATGCACATGGGTCGCTTTGCACTGCCGGACGAGAAGCCTCCGGGGCTCGACAAGCCGGGAACCGTGAAGTTCATCAAGGCCATGTCGAAGCTCAACACCGGTGTGTTCAAGCTGACCAATGGTCGATTGGGTGCCAAGTGGCGTGTCGGCGAAGGGTTCAAGAAGCCGCCGCCGATCCTCTTGCTCGAGCACATCGGCCGCAAGTCCGGAAAGACCTTCACGGCGCCACTCGTCTATCGGGTCGACGGCCCGAACCTGATCGTCGTCGCATCTCAGGGCGGTCTGCCGAAGAACCCTCAGTGGTACGACAACCTGATCGCCAACCCCGACACCGTGGTGCACCTGCGAAAGGACAAGAACCGCAAGGTTCACGCGCGCGTCACCGAGGGAGCTGAGCGCGCCGAGCTTTGGGACAAGATGGTCGATCTCTACTCGGACTTCCAGAAGTACGAGAAGTGGACGGACCGCGAGATCCCGATCGTCCTCCTCGAACCCCGCTAGCGGGACATCGCTTCGAGCATTCCCCTGGTGGCGAGCTCGTCCGCGAGCTCGTTGTCGGGCACTCCCACGTGTCCCTTGACCCAGAACCACTCGACCTCGTGTTGTGCGCACGCTGCCTGCAGCCGCTGCCAGAGGTCGACGTTCTTGACCGGCTGCTTGGCTGAGGTCTTCCAACCGTTGTTCTCCCACGCCAGCACCCATTTGGTTATGCCGTTTCGTACGTAGGTGCTGTCGGTGTGCAGGTGGACCGTCACACGTCGCGTCAGCGCCTCGAGCGCCATGATCGTCGCCATCAGCTCCATACGGTTGTTCGTCGTCTCACCAGACTCACCGCCGAACAGCTCGCGGGCGTGAGAGCCCTGCCGCATCACTGCCCCCCAACCGCCTGGACCGGGGTTTGGGGTGCACCCACCATCGGTGTGGATCACCACGATGTCTTCACTCACCCATGCATCATGCCTTGCCGGGTTGCCGAGGATCAGGTGCGCCGCGCCGTACGATCGGCATGTGCCCACCCGAAGCCGCGCGGCAACGTACGCACGCCGCCGCAAACGTCGGATGGCGAAGGTCGATCACGACCTGACCGATGACCAGTGGGCAAACCTCCAGCAGGCTTGGGGCGGATGCGCCTACTGCGGCGCGGACTCAGTCCCGCTCCAGAAGGACTGCATGCTCCCCATCTCACGCGGGGGTCGCTATACGGCGAGCAACGTCGTTCCGGCCTGCGGTTCGTGCAACGCCAGCAAGTGCAACATCGAGGTGACGACCTGGATGCGCCGCAAAAAGCTGGACGAGCGAACGTTCCTGTTGCGTCAGGTGGAGATCTTCGGCGTCGTTCTCGCGAATACCGCGCCCACCTAGGTAACGCCCCCGCGTACGTTGAATCGCTCCCGCACGGTGTCGAGTGTGCTGCGGTGGTGCGCGCGGTCGCGACGATGCGTGCGCAGGATCTCGACCGTTCCCGCCATACGCCGTGGCAGCGGGTACCAGCGATCGAAGTCGAGGCCACAGCCAAGCAGCACCTTGTTCGGCAGGGCGTCGGTGATGAGGCTCAGATTGTGCATCGACAGGCTCATCGACGCGTACACCGCAAGCGGCCTGGCCTTGGCAAACAGCTCTTCGACGTCCAGCGTGTAGATCCCGAGACCGCGCAGCTTGTCGGCAAACATGAGATGCGTCATGAAGTAGCCGGCAAAGGAGGAAAAGATGCCGGTCGTGCTGGCTCGCATCTGGAGCGAGAGCACGCGGCCCGATGCGGAGATCAGCTCTTCGTACGGGTGTGGGTCCCTGAGCAACGCGCCCGAGCAGTTCACCAACCACGTGCCCGGGCGAACCGCGCGCACGTCACCGCTCCGTAGGACCAGCTCGACCCCGCCTTCGCGATCGACGGCATTGGCGAGGTATTCGTTCTCATACGTCGTGAGCCCGGCCTTGACCTCGTCGCACTCCGCGTCGGACAGGTAGGCGCCGAAGTAGTCCCTTGGGGCGTCCGAAGGGCTGATCCCGTATGTCTTCCAGAACCAGTCGCGCACATCGTCCTCGTTGGTCCCATCGAACCGGCGCGACGTGGCACGCACCATCGCGTTGATCGAGTCGCCTGCGTACCACCGCCTCAAGCCCACCGGGAAGAACGTCTCACGCCGGGTGAAGATCGTTCCTGGACCCGCCAGCATGTTGATCTCCCGGCCTGGGAAGGTGGAGATCAGGTGGTGCGCCGCATCCATGGCGGTCTTGCCGCCGCCCACGATCCAGATCGGCATGTCATCCGCGCGCAGCTCAGCATCGTGCGCGCCCAGGAGCTCGGGGGTGATCGAGCGCACTTGGGAGCTGGCGACCTCCATCGGTCGGTTCGGGGTCACCTGGTGACCGAACGCCTTGATCAACCGCTCGGCTCGTATCGTCCGGCGGCCGTCCGAGGTCTTGAGCGTCACCTCGACGAGGCCGTCGACCTCCTTGTGCGACTCGAACTCGCACCCGAGCTCCGTCTCCACGGTGAACCTCTTGGCGGCAATCGCGTGGCAGCGCTCGAAATGATCGAGGATCTCTGGCTTGGTGGCCAGATGACTCGCAGCGACGCCCAGGTCCCACTTGATGTTGCCTGCTGTGAAGATTCCATGGGGCTGGTGAAGGCGTACGTGGTCGTACGTGTCGACCCACATCCCGCCCACCCGTGGTCGCGAGTCGACCAGGAGAACCTTGGCCGACTTCGGCAGGTAGCTGGTGGCGACCACCAGGGCGTTCATACCGGTGATTCCGGCGCCGACGATGCAGACGTCGTAGGTCTCGGGTGCAGCCTCGTTTGGCGACATGTGGGCTCCTCGCTAGAGCGGGCAACCCGAGCCTGTCCGTAGTTGAAGGTAGCAGTGCTCCTAGTAGCTGCGACCCGTAATGACAGGGAGATCCTTGAGGGTCACGACGCCCGGTTCTGCCGCGACAACGTATGGAATCGCGTTGGTCGCCGGCATCGCGGTGTAGATCATGCCCGGACCCATGTAGCCCGCTTCGTCCCAGTCAGCGGGCGGCAGGCAGTTGATCACGGTACGAAAGTTCGGTCGTCCGAACACCTGAATGACGTGACCGTGCGCAATCTTCTTGGGTGGCGTGACAACGCCCATGATCCAGTTGAACCCGACCGAGACGACGTTCTTGTCCCCCACCCAGGCGCGATGGAATCCGTAGACGCCGGCGATGGTGCCCTTGGGGATCTTCATGAAGCCGAGGTCAGCGTCCTCATCGGCTGGCGTGAAGACGACGTCGAAGGAGAGTCGATCGACCGTGAGTCCCATGGCCTCAGTCATCATCGCGGCGGACTCGGCGAAAACCTCGCTCTCCTCGCGTACGTAGTCCTCGAGGCCTGGGGTCATCAGCTCCCGGCCGAACCCCATGTGACTCATGGTGTCGCCGGATTCGTACGTCGAGCAGTCCACCGACTCGGTGATCCGGATCTCGTCGACCCGCTCGCAGGCACCGGACAGGACCAT
>JAKFCR010000086.1:0-1823 GCA_036676545.1 Aeromicrobium sp.
ACCATCGAGCGCAACGCGGGGTACGGTCTGCGACTCAGCGCGCTCGTGCTCCTGGCGCGAGTCATAGATGCCAAGCTGCCACAGCCCCATCACGACGCAGGCAACCAAGGCGACCGCTGCGAATGCGTGAAGGCCCAGCAATCCGGGCCGGAACCAAGCTTTCAGACTCACGCCATGAACGGCTTGACGTCTGGGTAGAGCGGGAAGCGCTCGGCCAGAACGGTGGCGCGCTTGCGGAGACCTTCGATATCGACCTCACCCGGCAGCAGCGCCGAGGCGATGATGTCGGCGACCTCGGTGAACTCCTCGGCACCGAAGCCGCGGGTCGCGAGCGCCGGCGTACCGATGCGCAGACCTGAAGTCACCATCGGCGGACGCGGGTCATTGGGAACCGCGTTGCGGTTGACCGTGATGCCGACCTCGTGGAGTCGGTCCTCGGCCTGTTGGCCGTCGAGCTCTGAGTCGCGCAGGTCAACCAGCACGAGGTGTACGTCGGTGCCACCCGTCAGCACGTTGACGCCGGCTGCCTTGGTGTCAGCAGCGGTCAGCCGCTCGGCGAGGATCTTGGCGCCTTCGATTGTGCGCTCCTGACGCTCCTTGAACTCCGGCTCGAGCGCCATCTTGAAGGCAACGGCCTTGGCGGCGATGACGTGCTCGAGTGGTCCACCCTGCTGTCCGGGGAACACGGCCGAACGCATCTTCTTGGCGACCTCTTCGTCGTTGGTGAGGATCGCACCACCGCGCGGACCGCCCAACGTCTTGTGCGTCGTCGTGGTCACGATGTGCGAGTGGGGGAGCGGGCTTGGGTGCAGACCGGCGGCAACGAGTCCGGCGAAGTGCGCCATGTCGACCCACAGCTTGGCGCCGACCTCGTCGGCGATCTCGCGGAACAGCGCGAAGTCGAGCTGGCGCGGGTAGGCCGACCAGCCGGCGATGATCACGGTCGGCTTGTGCTCGTGGGCGAGGGCGCGTACTTCGTCCATGTCGACGAGTCCGGTCTCAGGAACCACGTGATAGGCGATCGGGTTGTAGAGCTTGCCGGAGAAGTTGAGCTTCATGCCGTGCGTCAGGTGACCACCGTTGGCCAGATCGAGGCCGAGGATCGTGTCGCCCACCGTGGCAATCGCGTGGAGCGCTGCGGCGTTGGCCTGAGCACCGGAGTGCGGCTGTACGTTCGCGTAGTCGGCGTCGAAGAGCTGCTTGAGGCGATCGATCGCAATCGTCTCGACCTGGTCGACGAACTCGCAGCCACCGTAGTAGCGCTTGCCCGGGTAGCCCTCGGCGTACTTGTTGGTGAGGACGCTGCCCTGCGCCTCGAGGGACGCAACCGGCGCGAAGTTCTCGGACGCAATCATCTCGAGCGTCGACTGCTGGCGGTGCAGCTCGAGATCGAGAAGGGCTGCGATGTCGGGGTCGAAGTCAGCGAGATGCTCGTTGTGGCTCATGCCCTAAAGCGTACGACGTGGCCCAGACACCGGAACCGCGGGACAGTAACCAAATCGCAATCTTCGCGCAGGTCTCACGTGCGCTCCGGGCAGGTAGCGTCGGGAAGGCTCGGTCCACCATCCGGACAACTTCGCCGCGCACAACGCGGCTCGAACATGTAGGAGAGCAATGAAGAACTTCCGACGCGGAACCGCGCTCGTCGCGGCCACCGCAGTGGCGGGGCTCGCGCTTGCAGCGTGCGGCTCCGGCAACGACAGCGGCGACAGCGGCGCTGGCCTCATCGTCGGTACGACCGACAAGGTCGTCTCGATCGACCCGGCCGGCTCGTACGACAACGGCTCGCTGAACGTCCAGACGCAGGTCTACCAGTACCTCCT
>JAKFCR010000087.1:0-5621 GCA_036676545.1 Aeromicrobium sp.
GCCGATCTGGCTCATGGCAAGCGGGATCCGCCCGAGGAAGGCTACGACGATGTAGGCGGGCCCGACGATGCGCAACAGTGCGCGGTAGGAGGCAATGGCTGACACAGCCCGCGCAGTCTATCCGCGTCGCTAGGCTCGGGGCATGCCCTTGGCCCGAGCGCGAATGTCGACGTTTGCGTTCTTTGCGCTCAATGGATTTTCGCTCGGCATGTGGGTCGTTCACATCCCGGAGATCCTCGACCGTACGGGCGCCGACAAGGCCACGCTCGGCTATCTCTTGCTGTTGATGGGCGGAACCGCTCTCGTCGGCATGCAGGTTGGCGGGCGCCTCATCGACAAGCTCGGTAGCCGACCGGTCGTGGTCGCCGCCGGCCTCGCCCTCAGTGCTGTGCTGATCGGACCAGCGGTGGCGACCAGCGTCACCGCGTTGGCCATCGCGCTCGGAGTTTTCGGCGCCGCCAACGGCATCATCGACGTAGCCCAGAACGCGCAGGCCGTCGAGGTCGAGCGCGCATACGGCCGACCCATCATCAGCGCGTTCCACGCGTTCTTCTCGCTCGGCGGCCTCGCGGCCTCACTGGTCGGCGGCGTGCTGATTGCCATGGACGCCGACATTCGGCTGACCCTCGGCGTTGCGGCGGTCGCCGGCGTCACCGTCACCTTGGTCGCTCGACCGGGACTGCTCCGTACGGCACCGGTGGCACCCACCAAAGCCGACGTGAAGCGCGCACCTTGGACGGGCCGGGTCATCCTGCTCTCGCTGCTCGCATTCGTGCTGCTCCTGTCCGAAGGAGTCGCGTACGACTGGAGCACGGTGCACCTGCACGACTCCCTCGATGCCAGCAAGACCGTGGCAGCGTGGGCTTTCGGCGCGTTCTCGGTGACCATGACTGCCGTACGGCTGCTCGCCGACCGGATCGTCGGGCGCATCGGCGCTGCGGCGTACGTCCAGCGCGCCGCGCTCGTCGGCGCCCTCGGTCTGCTCGGGGCGGCACTGGCACCCACGCCATGGGTCGCGATCGTGGCCTGGGCTGTCTTCGGGATCGGGCTTGCCGGCTGCGTACCGCAGTTCTTCAGCGCCGCGGGCAATATCGATCCGGCAGCATCGGGCACCTACCTGGCCCGAGTCACCGGCACCGGTTACCTCGGCCTGCTGGCTGGCCCTGCGGTGATCGGCATCCTCACCAACTGGGTTCCCCTGACGACGGCGTTCGCCGTTCCCATCATCGGCTGCCTTCTGGCCGGGCTGCTCGCTCCCCGCGCACTGCGCAAGGTGGCGGCATGACGCCGCTGTCTGAGCTCATGGCTCCCGACTGGGCCGAAGCCCTCGAACCGGTCGCGGCCAATATCGAGGCGATGGGTCAGTTCCTCCGGGAGGAGATCGCGGCGGGCCGCTCCTACCTTCCTGCCGGCGACGACATCCTGCGCGCCTTCGCCGAGCCGATGGCCAACGTAAAGGTGTTGATCACCGGCCAAGACCCCTATCCAACGCCGGGCCATCCGGTCGGGCTGTCGTTCTCGGTGGCTCCGGACGTACGACCGCTCCCCCGCAGCCTCACGAACATCTTCAACGAGCTCCACGCTGACCTCGGCATAGAGCCGTCGGAGTCCGGCGATCTCAGCCCGTGGGCCAAGCAGGGCGTACTGCTTCTCAACAGGGTGCTGACCGTACGGCCCGGCACGCCCGCAAGCCATCGCGGCAAGGGATGGGAGGTCGTCACCGAGCAGGCGATCCGTGCACTCGCTGCGCGCGATCAACCGCTCGTCGCCATCTTGTGGGGCCGCGACGCCCAGGGACTCAAGCCAATGCTCGGCGACGTCCCAACGATCGAGTCCGTCCACCCCAGCCCGCTCTCGGCGTCGCGCGGGTTCTTCGGCTCCAAGCCGTTCAGCCGTGCGAACGAGCTGCTGACTGCTCAAGGCGCGCAACCAGTGCAATGGTCGCTCACGCCGATAGGGTGAGTGACATGGAAGACAAGCGCATACGCGACCGCGGCGTCGTCATCGACGAAGGTATCGGTGTCATGCAGAAGTGGGGTCTGCGCATTGTCGTGATCGCCGCCGCAGGATGGGTGCTCGGCTGGATCATCGGCCACACCTGGGTCGTCATCTTCCCCGTTGCCATGGCAATGATCGTCACGACCATTCTCGGTCCCCCAGCCGCCTGGCTGCGCTCGAAGGGCTGGCCCTCACCGCTGGCCGCGGCGACGGTCATGCTCTCGTTCGTCGGTGCCATCGTCGGTGTCATCGCGATCCTGACCCCTCAGGTCGCGGGTCAGGCGACCGAGGTTGCCAAGAGCGCGTCAGACGGCCTGCAGAAGGTACGTGACTGGCTCACTGGCGAGCCCCTCAACCTCTCCGAGGGACAGATCACCCGCGCCATCGAGGCGCTGCAGGACAAGCTGCAGGCGAGCGCCACCTCGATCGGGTCCGGAGTCTTCTCCACGATCGGCGCGGCCACCTCCGTGATCGTCAACCTAATCCTCGTGCTGATGTTGACGTTCTACTTCGTCAAGGACGGTCACAAGTTCCTTCCCTGGGTCAAGGTCGTCGCCGGTCAACGCGCTGGCGGTCACGTCGTCGAGGTCGCCAACCGAGCATGGGACACGCTCGGCGGCTTCATCCGGGTCCAGTCGCTGGTCGCCCTGATCGACGCCGTCATCATCGGCGCCGGCCTGGCGATCCTGGGATCGCCGCTCGCCATCCCGCTCGCGGTCGTGACGTTCTTCGCCGCATACATCCCGATCGTCGGAGCGTTCATCAGCGGGGCACTCGCAGTGCTGGTCACGCTCGTCACGAACGACCCCAAGGATGCCCTGATCGCGTTGGCCATCGTGGTCGGCGTGCAACAGCTCGAGGGCAACGTCCTCTCGCCGATGCTTCAGGGCAAGACCATGAACCTGCACCCCGCGATCGTCCTGCTAGGCGTCGCCGCCGGCGGCACACTGTTCGGCGTCACCGGCGCTTTCTTGGCCGTACCCGTGATCGCGACCGTCTCGGAGCTGCTCCGCTACGTCAACGAGCACATTGACGACTCCGTCGCTTGGAACGCACCAGAGAACGACGACGACGCGGCGGAGATCCTCGACCAGGACTAACGGTTTGGCACGGCCGCCCGTGGGTAGATCCGTGCATGACCACAATTGACCTGGGCCGCCCTGAGTCCGGCGACGTCGTCGAGCTCATCCTCGACGACCACCGCCGCTTCGAAGACCTGCTGCGCAAGCTGCGAGATGACTCATCCGACCGCGAGGCCGTACGCGCCGCGTTCGCCGCACTGCACGTCGCACATGCCGAGGCGGAGGAGAAGTACGTCTACCCCGTGCTGCGCAAGCGAACCAGCGTCAGCGAGCACGACGAGGAGCACGGCGAGGAAGAACACGCCGAGGGCAATGAGGCCCTGCTGGCTGTGCTCGAGTGCGCGAGCACAGACACCCAGAAGTTCGAGGACGCCGTCGAGAAGCTCGCCGAGAAGGTCAATCACCACTTGACCGAGGAAGAGCTGACGATCCTCAACCCCGCACGAGAAGAGGCCTCCGAGCAGGTCAAGGCCGACCTCGGCGACAAGTTCGCCACCGAGCGCAACAAGCAGATCGACGACGACTGCGGATCGATCGAGAACGTCCGACGACTCGTCAAGGCCGCCCACGCCGAGGGTTTGCTGCCGACAGAGGACGAGTGACGGTCCTGCCCAGGAGCTGCTGAGCAGACGTTCAAGGGCGTGGGCCGCAACCACGGTGCGATCTGGGTCAGTCGACGAAGCGAAGCAGGCGACCCCCAAACCTCGATACACCCGGGTTACGATTGGCCGACTCCAGTACACCGTCAACTGTCGCCTGCCACGCTCCCTCTAGGAGGAACGAAATGTCGATGCCGCTCCGGGTGCTCGTGACCAAGGTGGGCTTTGACGGCCATGATCGTGGGAGTCGTCTCGTCTCGGCTTACCTCCGCGATGCCGGACATGAGGTCATCTACACCGCTCCGTGGCAGGAAATTGAGGCAGTGGTTCGGCTCGCAGTCGATGAAGATGTCGACATCATCGGCATTTCTACCTTGGCGACCGATCACCTGATCGTCCCGGACCTGATGGCAGCGCTTGCGGCTGCCGGCAAGGGTGACGTTGCCGTCGTCGTCGGTGGAATCGTTCCTGAGCAGGAACGACCAGCTCTGATCACGGCGGGAGTCAGAGCCATCTTCGGCCCCGGATCATCGCGTGACGAGATCATCGACACGATTGAACGCATCGGCGACGATGTGCGCGACGCTCGCGACCGAGTTCTGGTGGGTGAGGCATGAGTCTCGACGAACGCGAGCAGCGCGTCGATGTCGACCCCCGTCGGGTGTGGGAGAGCGAATACGCTCGCGACCTCCCTGAAGGTGACGTCATACGCAACCGGTCTGGCCTTGAGATCAAGCCCCTCTACTCCGAACAAGACTGGCAAGGGTCAAGGGACGCAGCGGACGGCTACCCCGGGCAGTTTCCATTCACTCGCGGCATCTACCCGACGATGTATCGAGGGAAGCGATGGTCGCAGCGCCAGCTGGTGGGCTTAGGAACCCCCGCGGACTACAACGGTCGCGTACTTCAGATGATCGACTCGGGAGCGAACGCGATCAGTCTCCTTCCCTGCAACTCAGTGTTCAGGGGACTCGATTGCGATCAGGCACCGTTGCCGCTCCTCGGGACGTGCGGGACCGTCATAAACACCGTCGACCACATGGACCGGGCTCTCGCCGGGGTTTCCCTGGAGCACATTTCTACGGCCATGAACGACCCGACGCCGTTCACGCTCTTGGCATTCCTGCTCGGGACTGCAAAACGTCGAGGCATCCCCGCCTCAGCCATCACCGGGACCTCAAACCAGTCTGACTACATTTCGCACTACGTTGCGAACCACATGTTCTACCGGCTCAGCCAAACCGGCGCACGGCGGATATTCACCGACCACGTCGCCTACTGCCGTGAGGTCCTGCCGAAGTGGAACCCGGTTTCGATTGTTGGGCAACACATGCAGCAGGCTGGAGCCACGCCCGCCGAGACCATGGCTTTCACCCTCTCAAGTGCCATCCAATACGCCCGTGACTGCCAGGCGGCCGGACTTGATCTTGACGACGTGCTCCCCAGGTTCACGTTCTTCTTCGATATCTCCATCTCGTTCTTCGAGGAGATAGCCAAGTTCCGCGCCGGGAGACGAATCTGGGCTCGTATTGCCCGAGATCAACTTGGGGCGAAAGATCCCAGATCGTGGCGGTTCAAGTTTCACGGACAGACCTCCGGCGTAGACCTCACCGTTCAACAGCCTCTGAACAACATCGCGCGCGTCACAACTCAAGCTGTAGCCGGCATTTTCTCCGGCCTGCAGTCCATGCACACGGATGCCTACGACGAGGCCATCACCTGCCCGACTGAGGAAACCGCGCGAATTGCCGTGGCAACGCAGAACATCTTGCGCGAAGAAGCCCATCTCACTGATGTCATCGACCCATTGGCCGGCTCCTACTACGTGGAGTCCCTCACAGACGAGATGGAAGCCGAGATCCTTCGGATCATGGCGCTGATCGAAGATGCCGGTGGAATGTACGAGGCAGTTGGCGCAGGCTTGGTTCAGCACATGATCGGA